>SVGR01000150.1 GCA_015056265.1 Clostridiales bacterium | reverse complement strand
CACAATGTACCGCATGCTGATCAAGGAGGATCTTTCCAAATACGATCTTTCCTCCATCGCCCATGCCACCGTGGCCGGGGAAGCACTGAATCCAGAAGTGTTCTATCAGTTCCAGAAGGCCACCGGCCTGTCCCTGATGGAGGGCTTCGGCCAGACAGAATCCACCCTTACCGTAGCAAACCTTGTGGGTATGACCCCGAAAGTCGGCTCCATGGGCAAGCCCTCTCCCCTTTTCAACGTGGATATCGTGGATAAGGACGGCAATTCCGTGCCCACCGGCGAAACCGGCGAAATTGTGGTGCGGCTTGGCGAAAATGATCCCCCCTGCGGGCTGTATCTGGGCTACTGCGGCCAGGATAATTCCCATCCCGACGGCCTCTATCATACGGGCGACACCGCCTGGCGGGATGAGGACGGCTATTTCTGGTATGTGGGCCGGGTGGACGATCTGATCAAGTCCAGCGGCTACCGTATCGGGCCCTTTGAAATCGAATCCGTCATCATGGAACTGCCCTATGTCTTGGAATGCGGCGTTTCCGCCGCCCCCGATCCCGTGCGCGGCCAGGTGGTCAAAGCCAGCATCGTGCTGGTGAAGGGCAAGGAGGGCACGGAAGAGCTGAAGAAGGAAATCCAGAATTACGTAAAGCAGCGTACCGCTCCCTACAAATACCCCCGCATCGTGGTTTTCCGGGACGAACTGCCCAAGACCATCAGCGGCAAGATCCAGCATAATCTGCTGTAAGCGGCAAGGACGATTCTTTTTTCACTATCCCTTGGCCCCTGTGCTTTACAGGGGCTTTTTCATCTGATAAAATATAGGCAACGGATAAAAGGAGGCGCATTTTTCATGGATAAGCAGCAGGCGCGGATGCGGATGGAAGGATGCCTGAAGGCCCTGATCTCCCAGAGCGGATACCTGGCGGGGCTGGATACCGTTGGGGATTGCATGAAGGATGCGGATCTGAGGGCCTATCTGGGCCATGGGCTGCTGGATGAAATTATGCCGGTGATCCCGTTGGAAAAGGATCAGGTTAGCGCTCTGGCCATGGAAATCTGCGGCGAAATGGAAAATCCCACGCTGGAGGAAAGCCTCACCGCCCTGTGCCAGAATGGGGCCAGGGCTTGGGAAAAGAATGTGCTGCCGGTGATGGAGGATTATCTGAACCGGGAAGGGGCGATTCCCTCCTGTCTTTCCTTTTCCCTTGCCTGCCTGATCATGTATTTTTCCGGGGCCAGGAGGAATGCGGAAGGAACATTTGAGGGCCTTCGGGCCGGGGCGCCGTATCAGGCCAAGGAGGATGAAGCGGTGCTTACCGCCTTTGCCCGCCTCTCCCCCGATATGCCTCCGGATAGCCTGGCCTATGCGGTGCTGGCCGATCGGGATATTTGGGAAAGGGATCTGCGGGAAATGGATGGCCTGGCTGAAAAAATTGAAGGCCAGATCCGGGATCTGCAGATTCTGGGGCTGAGAGAGGCAATGAAAAAGACGTATGAATGATTGGGGATTCCGCATTCCGAATCCGGCGTTCATCCTCATGTTATTTGTTCCATTGCAAGAAATGAAAGGAAACCATTATGCACGTCGTTCTATATGCGCCGGAAATTCCTCAGAATACCGGCAATATCGCCCGCACCTGCGCCGCCACTCGCACCCATCTGATCCTGATTGAGCCTTTGGGCTTTTCTCTTTCCGATAAATATATGAAGCGGGCGGGGCTGGATTATTTCTCCATGGTGGATATGCAGGTGCTGCCCAGCTTTGAAGCCCTGATGGAAAAATATCCGGATGCCCGCTTCCACTTTGCCAGCACCAAGGCCCCCCGGGCCTATACGGAGGCCGAATATGGGGAGGATGATTTTCTGGTGTTCGGCTGCGAAACCAAAGGGCTGCCCGAATCCCTGCTCTCCCGGGTGTACGATCGGTGCGTGCGCATCCCTATGCGCCCCGACGCCCGATCGCTGAACCTGGCCAATTCGGTGGCCATTATGGTGTATGAAGCGCTGCGTCAGCAGGGGTTCCCCGGCCTCTCTGCCGAAGGGGAACTGACTGGCCGGGAGGATGAAGCCGCGCCCTGGATGGATTATGTTTGACTGATAAGGAGGGATGGCCGTGCAGACCAACCGTGACGAATATTTCCAGCGCAAGGAAATGGAAAAGCAGGAAAAGCGGGATCGCCTGAAGGTGGCCGCCGGCGCCGCCAATTTTCTGGGGGTGGTGCTGGGGCTGGTGAGCATTCTGGTGCTGGCCGCCCTGCTGTTCAGCCTGCTTTCCTGGCTGGGCCAGGATATCTATTCCACCTTCACCATCCTGCGTACACGGTTTCAGTGAGAAAGGGGTTGTCTGTTTATGAGCGAGCAAAATTCTGATCCGCTGTTTATCATTACTACAGTTCATACCCGCAGGCATATGCAGCGGGTATATCAGGCGTCCATGCCCCTGTGGCTGATCCTTTTATTGATAGGACTGTGTACGCTGGTGGGGATCATCTTCGCGGCGACAATGGCCATCAGCATTTCCTCCGGCGGGGAGATTGCCATGTCTGCTTCTACCGTAATTGCTTTTGTCTATGCAGTGCTGATGATCGTTTACGCCTTTTTCCTGCGCAGCTGGCTGGGGGCGCGGCAGTATGAAAAGGTGAATGGGGAGCTGTATCCCGGAAAGACGCCTCAGGTAACCTGGCATTTTTACGAAGATCATATAACGGCGCAGTCCAATCTGTCCGAAACAATTGAGCAAGTGGAATATTCCAGCATCATCCGGGTCAAGGAAACGAAAACGGTTTTTCTGCTGTTCAGGCGGATGCGGCTTTTCTATTCTCTGGATAAAGCCGGCTTTGAGCAGGGCGATAAAGGGGAATTTGCTGCATTTTTGCAGGAAAAAATTCCGTCTGCAAGATTTCAGCTGAAAAAATAGTTTTGCTCCGGGCATACTACCAAAGGAGGATGCAGCATGGAGATTTCCTGGGATTTGTTGCACCAGCAAATTCAGAATTGTGAAAAATGCGGCCTGTGCCGCGGCATCCGCAATAAGGTGCCCGGGCAGGGAAACGGAAACGCCGATCTGATGTTCATCGGCGAGGGCCCCGGGGCGGATGAAGACGCCCAGGGGCTGGCCTTTGTGGGCGCGGCGGGGCAATTGCTTACCAAAATGATCGCCGCTATGGGCTATACCCGGGAACAGGTGTATATCTGCAATATCGTCAAATGCCGCCCGCCCCGGAACCGGGAGCCGGAACCTGAGGAGGCGGCTGCCTGCATGCCCTATCTTCGGGCACAGTTTTCGCTGGTACGCCCCAGGGTGATTGTGCTGCTGGGGGCCACCGCCGCAAAAAATATTCTGGGGGAGCATATTCGTATCACCCGGGATCGGGGCAAGTGGGTGGAAAAAAAGGGCGTTTTCTTTATGCCTACCTATCACCCCGCCGCCCTGCTCCGGGATGAAAGCAAGAAGCGGGATGCCTGGCAGGATTTGAAGGCCGTAAAAGCAAAGCTGGAAGAACTGGCGCGATAGTAATTCGGAATGCGGAATGCGGAATTCGGAATTATTGAATGTTTTCAAAATATCTGTGCTTGATGATTTCCTGTTTCATTGTTTCTTGAAATAACAATGAAATTTTGAATGGTGATTCTGCCGGATTCATCATCCCGATAACTTTAATTCCGAATTCCGCATTCCGAATTCCGAATTCGGAATTATTGAATGTTTTCAAAATATCTGTGCTTGATGATTTCCTGTTTCATTGTTTCTTGAAATAACAATGAAATTTTGAATGGTGATTCTGCCGGATTCATCATCCCGATAACTTTAAT
>SVGR01000018.1 GCA_015056265.1 Clostridiales bacterium | reverse complement strand
GGGGGTGCTGGTGCGGGCACTGGGATATGGCTATCATCACGGGCCGGAAGAAACATTCCGTTGCTGCCAGACGCCGGTTTTCAAATTCTATATTTGCGATAATGTGCCCCTCGCACCGCTCCGGCAGCAGCTTCAATCCATTCCCGGCATTGCCTTGACCCAGTCGGGGGAAAACAATATTGAAGTGATGCCTATTGGGGTGGATAAGGGCACCGGCGTTAGGGATATGGCCCGCATGCTGGGCATTTCCATGGATCAGGTGATGACGCTGGGTGATCAGGAAAACGATATTCCCATGCTCATGGCGGCAGGATATGGCGTGGCCATGGGAAATGCATCGGACGCCACAAAGAAAGTCGCCCGGTATCAGACAGAGGATCTGGACCACGGCGGGTTTGCAAAAGCTATCCGCCGTTGGGCACTAAAGGAAGAATAATCATAAAGGAACTGTCCTGAAGTGGGCAGTTCCTTTTGCATTGAATTGGTTATTTTGCCAGGGATACGCCGGCTTTCGACTGGTGCAGGGGATTCCATGTGCCTCGAATATATGCGATCAGGAAAAAAACAAATATGAGTACATTATGGGCGATCATGCAGCCCCAGGCGGCAATCAAATCCATATGGAGCAGCTGCGTACAGATATAGGTGCCAACGATGCGTACGCCCCACATGCCGATAATGTTGTAGACAAAGGGACGCTTGGTTTTGCCAACGCCCATCATCATCCCTTCCACAATGATGGAAAAACCATATACGGGCTCCGACACGGCAACCATCATCAGCACCGTAGTACCAAGGGCGATAACACTGGGATCGTTAGAAAACAGATCCATCAGTGGCCCTGCCAGCAGGAAAAGCGCAAGGCCTGAGAAGGCCATCAGTATCATTTCCAGGGGAATGAACATGGCGGCCAGGGATTTCATTTTTTGGGGATCCTTTGCGCCGTAGGCGTTGCCTGCCAGGGTGGCGGCGGCTGTCTGCATACCATAACCGGGGATGTAGAAAGCGGATTCCACCGTATTGGCGATGGTATGGGCTGCGGTGGAGATTTCTCCCAGAGAATTGATCATGGCGGCGAAAACCACATAGCCCAGGGAAGTAGCAAAGCGCTGCAGCATATTGGGAAAAGAAATGCGCAGGCAGGGGCGGAGAATGTTCATATCCGGTTTCAGCGTGATTTTTTCGGGAGAGAGCAGGGGATGGCGGAAGAGGGCGGCGGTGATGATCCCGCCCCCAACCAGGAAAGAAATGGCGCTGGCCACAGCTGCGCCAATCACCCCCATGCCAAAGCCGGGCATGGTAAAGGCAGGCAGGGATACATGCCAGCCAAAGAGGGTAAAGGAAAGATCCAGGGGGCGGGTGGGATAGATCATCAGGAAATTCAGGATCACATTTAAAATATTCACCAATATCCCAACCTTCATGGGGGTCTTGGTATCACCGGCTGCCCGCAGCGCCGTGCCGAAAATGGTGGTGGCAGCCCGGGCCAGCATGGGCGTATAGAGAATAAAGAAATACCGGGAGGCAAGGGAACGGACGGCGTCATCTTTCACCTGCATCCAGATGGGAACCACGCTGCTCAGCGCCAAGGGCAGAATGGTAAAGAGCAGCCCCACGATCAGGGTAACCAGCACGGCTTGGGAGGCGGCCTTTTTGGCGGTATCCGTATCCTTGGCCCCAAGAGATTTGGAAATCAGGGCCAGAAAACCAACGCCAAAGGCGGATACAGTGCTGCCAATGAGCCAATTGACGGTATTTGTGGCACCAACGGCGGCAGTGGCCTGGGTGCCCAGGCTGCTGACCATGCCGGTATCCACATACTGCACGGCGGTGCCCATTGCCTGCTCCACGATGGTGGGCCAGGCAAGGGTAAGAATGGCACTCAGGGTGGCTCTGCGACCGGTGGGACGGACGGAAGATTTCATAAATGTTCCTTTCGAGAAACAGATTGATCATGGATAAATTCGGCAGATGCTGCGTAACTAAGATATCACGAATCATGACGATTGTAAATATGGGAACAGAAATGGAACAGTTTTTCATTTGCAAAATAATACAAGTGTGATATAATAATCAAGATTTGGGATATTTTAAGGAGGCAATGAGATTATGGAAAACTGCAAGCATTGCATGGCACCCCAGATTTCTTTGGACGTGAATAATATGATGGCCGACGCCATTGGCGAAAAGGGCGTAAATGCTGCTCGCGTGGATGCGCTGGCAGAAGTGGCCGCCAAGGCCGCCAAGGCGGTGGAATCCAACCGCGGCACAGGCTGGCTGGGCTGGACGGAACTGCCCTATAATCAGGATGAAATCGTGGCTGACATTGAAGAAACGGCCCAAATGATCCGCAACGAATTTGACGCGTTTGTGGTGCTTGGTATCGGAGGCAGCGCCCTGGGCCCCATCGCCGTTCAGCAGGCCCTCAATCATCTGCATTATAATGAACTGCCTGACGGAAAGCGTCCCGGCCCCCGGTTCTATGTGGAAGATAATATTGATCCCGAGCGGATGGCGTCCCTTTTTGACGTGATCGACGTGAAGAAGACCTGCTTCAACGTGATTACCAAATCCGGCGCAACCGCCGAAACCATGAGCCAGTATCTGATCCTCTCCACTGCGCTGAAGAATGCCATCGGCGAAGGATGGCAGAAGCATATTATTGCCACTACCGACTGTGAAAAGGGTAATTTGATCAAGCTGGCCCATCAGGAGGGCTTTAAGCTGTTCTATATTCCCTCCTCTGTGGGCGGCCGTTTCAGCGAATTGTCTCCCGTGGGCCTGCTGCCCGCAGCTGTATGCGGCATTGATATCCGGGGCATGCTCCACGGCGCCAAGTGCATGGACGGCCGGTGCAAGAGTGAAAACGTATGGGAAAACCCCGCTCTGCTGGAAGCGGTGCTGCAGTACATCTGCATGCAAGAAAAGGGTGCCAATATTCAGGTGGTTATGCCCTATGCCGACAGCCTCAAATACATGGCTGATTGGTTCTGCCAGCTGTGGGCCGAATCCCTGGGCAAGAATGTGACAAGGGACGGTGCTCCCTGCAACGTAGGCCAGACCCCCACCAAGGCCCTGGGCGTCACCGATCAGCACAGCCAGCTGCAGCTGTATACCGAAGGCCCCTATGACAAGGTGGTCACCCTGATGAAGGTGGGTTCTTTCCGCGAAACCACGGAAATTCCTCACGGCTGCGAACAATTTGCGGATGTAGCCTTCCTGGGCGGCAAAACCCTCAATCAGCTGATTGAAGCGGAACGCCAGGGCACCGAATACGCCCTCTACAAGGCCGGCCGCATGTGCCAGACCATCACTCTGCCTGTGGTTAATGCCCAGACCATCGGCCAGTTGATTTACTTCTTTGAAATGGCGACTGCTTATGCCGGCGAATTGCTGAACATCGATGCCTTCAATCAGCCCGGCGTGGAAGAAAGCAAGATTGCTTCCTACGCGGTGCTTGGCAATGAAAATGAAAAATATGCCAAGAAGCGGGAAGAAATGCAGCACAAGGCCGAAAGAAAAAAGCAGTATATTCTCTGATTTTAATGGATTTTATGCGCCGGTACGACGAAAAGCGTTTTACCGGCGCTTTTTCTTCCGGAGGCTGTATGGAAACAAAATCCCTGATGTTGGCCAATTATTGCGTGCCTTGCCATGCTCACTGCCGGTATTGTCTGCTCTGCTCCACCGGTAAGGGTACGGGGGCGGATTATGCCAGAGGAAAAGAATTGGCCCTGGACTTTCACCGCCAAATCCGGCAAGAACGTCCCGAATTATCCTTTGGCTACTATATTGGTTATTGTATGGATACGCCGCTGCTGATGGATTATATCGGCTTTTGTCGGCAGATTGGATCCCCCAGCGCTGCATTTCTGCAGTTTAACGGTTTCCGTTTTCGGCCCTGGAAGGAATTGCTGGTCCTGATGGAAAATATTCGGGACGCCGGTATTGAGATGATTGATGTTACCTTGTATGGCAGGGAAGGCGATCATGATGCCTTTGCAGGCAGAAAAGGTGATTTTGCTTGGCTGTGCACGGTCGTCTGCGCTGCAAACCATGCGGGAATACGGGTACATATCAGCTTTCCTATCACTCGGGAAAACATGGGGGATGCGGGGCGAATGATTGCTGAATTCAAGGGCTTGGCCAGCGGCGGGTTTGGTATATTTCTGCCGCACTCTAAAGGAAGAGGAAAGAGTATTTCTCACCAGCGGATCACCAGACGGGATTATGACGCGCTGAACAAAGAAGTGAAAGCCTGCTTTGGTAAGGTAGCGCTGAAAACGGAAAAAGAATGGCTGGCTGAGGGCAATTTTCCGTCGCCAGATCGGCGTACGCTGACTTGGGTGCTGCGCCCGGAGAATGCAGATGATTTGGAGCAGATGGGGGCGGAAGGTGCTATCCGGATGCTGGAGGAAATGGATGATGCGGCTAATGCGCAAATGCCCGCTCCGGAGGAACTGGCAGAGCGGTACGGGGAGCGGGATAACGAACAGCTGTTCCGTTTTCGAGATTTGTTGCTTCTTTGGAAACAAAAGCACATTGCGAGAATGCAGGGCGGAATCCGGGATATGAACGATGAAACGAACCATTTTAGCAGCCATTATTGAAAGGATGCGGCTTGAATGATCACCCGGGAAGAAATCAGGGCCTGGCAGATGACCAATCAGCATCTGATGGAAAAGGCCGATCCCATGGATGTCGTGCAGGATTTGTGCGGCTTGCAGGCGCAGATTGCCAGCTATGCCCTTCATGGCCTGCACATCCGGGCGGAGGTTCCGGATGGGGGATGGGTGGGGCGTCATTTGATGAGAAACTGGACGATTCGTGGAACGATGCACCTTTTTGCCAAGGAAGATGCGCCGCTCTTTTTATCCGCCTTATCAGGACAAAACTTGCTGAGCCGGGATTGGAGCAAGCCATCCTTCTGGAATCAGCGGTCCTACTGGCGGCTGACGCCGAAAAGGCAGGGATATTTGGCTGACATAATCCTGCATGCCCTGGAAAACGGGCCTTTGCCGCGAGAGAAACTGAAGGATATCTGCCGGAAGGCAGGCATGACCGAAGCGGAAGAGGGCAGCATGTTTGATTCTTGGGGCGGCGGTATTCGAGAAATGTGTGAGCGTGGTTTCATTCATTATACGGCCGAGAGCGAAAAAAGCCTGGAATTAACGCCTTCCTTTGATTCGATAGAAAGAAAAATGGCGCAGCGGATGCTGGCGGAGCGGTATTTCCATCATTACGGACCGGCTACACTTCACGATTTGATGTACTTCTTTCATCTGCCGGCAAAAATGGTGAAAGAATGGATATGTGAGTTGCCCCTGCAAACTGTAGTATGTGAAGAAAAGACTTATTTCTATATAAATAAAATGGCAGATACAAAAAACATACCGGAGTTTATTTATCTGACAGGCTTTGATCCACTGCTGCTGGGGTATGAGAAAAATGAAAGCTTGTATCTGGATGCAGCGCACATCCGCAGCGTCTTTACACTCTCCGGTATGGTTGCACCGACGCTTCTGATTGATGGAAAAGTGGCAGGAAAATGGAAAAAGGAACAGAAATCCATGACGGTGACGCCTTTTGTTTCGCTATCTACATTGCAAAAGACAAGAGCGGAGGAAGCTGCCCGCCGCATGTATCCTGACCTGTGCCGGGTGAATTTTACTGAAAAGTGAGATTGAGGATATCAATTGACAAATGGCATCAACGAGCATATAATGCCAATGAAAACATATGACGCGAGGGCAGAGTGCAGCGATGAAAAACAGGGGGGCTTGGTATCGTAAGGGCCTGCGGGACGGGCTGCCGGTGGGATTGGGATATCTGGCTGTGTCCTTCAGCTTCGGCATACAGGCTATACAGGCGGGGATCACCTGGCCACAGGCGGTGATGATGTCCCTGCTGAATTTGACCAGCGCCGGCCAGTTTGGCGCTTTGAGCATTATTTCCGCATCAGGCTCCTATATCAGCTTGATGCTGTCCCAGGCCATCATCAATCTGCGATACTGCCTAATGAGCAGTAGTCTATCCCAGCGATTGGATGAAAAAACGCCCCTTCGTCACCGCTTGCTCATGGCTTACGGCAATACTGATGAAGTGTTTGCTTTGTCTGCGGCGGCACGGGCCCCTCTGTCGCCTTACTACACGTATGGGCTGATGAGCATGGCCATTCCCGGCTGGACGGTTGGTACGCTGCTTGGGGCCATCGCCGGGAGTATTTTGCCCAATCGTGTGCTCAGCGCTCTGGGGGTGGCCTTATATGCCATGTTCTGCGCTATTATCTTTCCCCCTGCAAAGACGGACAAGGTGTTGCGGGCGGTGATCGTTATCGCGATGCTGTCAAGCCTGATTGTTTCTGTAACGCCGCTTCTCAGGGAGATTCCTTCAGGCCTTCGGGTGATGGGGCTGACGCTGCTTATTGCGGGGGCGGCTGCTCTTATTGCTCCGGTGAAGGAGGAAAGGTCATGAGTGGCAATCCTTATATCTATATCCTGGTGATGGCTGGAGTTACCTATCTGATTCGGATGCTGCCCCTGACGCTGATCCGCCGGCCCATTACCAGCCGGTTCATCAAATCTTTTTTGTACTATGTGCCTTATGTCACCTTGTCGGTTATGACCTTTCCGGCCATCTTGACGGGGACGGCATCCCCTTGGTCGGGGCTGGGAGCATTTGTAACGGCCATCGCCCTTTCCTGTCTGAACAGAGGGCTGATCTTTACATCCCTGGCTGCCAGCGCATCGGTATTTATTCTGGAACTCATAATTCTATAAATCACGAATAAAAGGAGGAAAAAATGATGCAGGTATCCGCTCATCGTGCATTTTCGCTGCTCAAGGAATTGGCATTTGAAAGGGTCAGCTGCAGCGAAGCAGAAAAAAAGGCTGCATTGCGGCTGCTGGAAGAGGTAAAGGCTGCCCACGTACAGGGAAGCATCGAGGAATTCACCGTTCCGTGCGGACGGGTAAAAAAGGCGAAGCTTATGGTAACGGCCCCCTATCAGAAAGAATATGAAGCAACCGGCTATGAACGGGCTGCTTCCACTGGGGAAGGTGGCCTGGACGGCGAATTCTATTATGCGGAAAATCTGCTGCCAGCCCATCTGGAGCAGGTTAAAGGCAAGATTGCCATGATGAATGGCCGTCTGCGCCGGGCAGATTACGAAAAGCTGCAGAATGCAGGCGCTGCCGCTATTCTTACCTTCTCCGGCAGCACCAAGGATCGTCTCAGCGAATCGGATTGTGATATTCGCAAGCTGCGCGAAACCATGACTGAGCCCTTCGGTCATGCAGTTGCCTTGAATATCCGGGCTGCGGATGCGGCAGAAATCGTGCGCAGGGGCGCTGAAAAGATGCATATTGAACTGGAAAGCGAATGCTATGACGGAGTCAGCCAGAATGTATGCGCGGTGATCCCCGGCACCACGTACCCAGATCAAATCATTTCCTTTGGCGCACATTATGACAGCGTTTATTTCTCCACCGGCGTATACGATAATCTGTCCGGCAGCGTGATCCTGACAGAACTGATGCGGTATTTTGCCCAAAATCCCCCTGCGCGCACCATGAAATTCAATTGGTACGGATCGGAAGAGCAGGGATTGTTGGGCAGCAAGGCGTGGGTGAAAGCCCATGAAGAAGAGCTTTCCCAGCATGTGCTGATGATCAATGTGGATGTGGCCGCTGCGACCTTGGGTAATACATCTTCTCTGATTCTGGGCACAGATAAAGCCGTTGGGTATGTGGATGCCCTCATGCGGGAGGCAGGGATTCCTTGCGAGGTGAAGCTGGATATCTACTCCAGCGACTGCATTCCTTTTGCAGATCAGGGCGTTCCTGCTGTCAATCTGCTGCGCTTCGGTACGGCTGGGGCCAATTTTATTCATGACCGGAATGATCATCTGAAAAATAACTATATCGATGCCAAATCCTTGGATATTACCCTGCAGCAGGCCTTGATGCTGGCAAAGCGGGTGGACGGGGCAAAGGTATTCCCCATCGTCCGGGAAATCAGCCCGGAAATCAAGAACAAGGTGGATGAATATCTGTTCAAGGATAAGAAGGATAAGAAATGAAAACGCTGTTGATCACAGCTTTTGACCCTTTCGGCGGAGAAGCAGTGAACGCGGCCTGGGAGGCTGCGTGCGCTCTTCCCGATCAGATTGGAGAGTGGCGGATTGATAAACTGCAGCTGCCCACCGTTTTTGGTAAGGCTTTTGAAAAAGCCCGTGCATATGCGGAAAAAATATCGCCGCAGATGATCATCGCCCTTGGGCAGGCGGCGGGTCGCAACCAGGTGACCCCGGAAATGGTAGCCATCAATTGGCGCTATGCAAGGATTGCCGATAATGACGGTGCAGAACCTCGGGATGAAAGGATCATTCCGGATGGGCCGGACGCCTATTTTACCCGGCTGCCTGTGCGAAGGATGGAAAAGGCCATAGCGGCGGCCGGGGTACCCGGGGCGGTTTCCTATTCCGCCGGGGCCTATGTATGCAATGATCTTATGTATTCGCTTGCCCATCATTACCGGGACAGCGGAACGATCACAGGCTTCATTCATGTGCCCCTATTGCCCTGTCATGCCAGAGAAGGCCAGCCCGCTATGCCCCTTGAGGATATTGTAAAGGCGCTAGAGGCGGCTATCCTGGCGCTGGACCAAGAATAGAATCATCCCCTTCCAAATGCGGAAGGGGATTTTCATGTATTTGGCTGAGTCTGCCTCACTTCTTTGCCAGGATGATGATTTTATCGGGCAGATCATGATTGGCCCAGGCGGGATGATCATCGAATTTTTTCAGGGTAAAAACGGCTTCAAACACAGGATTGATGATATCGCTAAGGGTGTATTTTCCCAGGCTGCATTTGAAAAATGCTTTTCGCATTTCTTCATTATAAAAAATCAAAACGCGCAGGGGACAATTTGGCCTCAAAATCTTCGTGTGAAAATGCTTCGTGCGGGTTGCTGCAATATTTCAGCACGTCGCATATCCTGCCTGCTGCTGTCCAGCATCGCGATGACTCTCTTCAACGTATCAATCACCATATCCGATGTGGATCGGTACATCAGGGGCGCACAGAAAAACACAAAAAAAGCTGCATCATGAGGGATGATGCAGCGGAATGATTATGCGCAAATCAGCGCAGGGGACGATTGGATACCGGCGCCAGGGGCAAACCATACTCATTATAGATGAAATCCATGCCGGAGAAGGAAGTATTCCGCAAATAATTGATGGAGCGGGTTTCCTCAGGATTACACTTCACCAGAATCTGATTGCCCTGTACAGCGATAACGGCATCCTGCCAGCGGTTGCCGCTCAGGATCTTGAAACCTTTGATATCTTCAGCGGCGCAGGTAAGCGTCTTTGCATTGGAAATAGTGAGCAGCAGGCCGTCAGCCGTTTCTTCAATGGATTCGATAGCGGGGGAGAGGCCGTAGGGGGCGCCGTCCAGGGCGGGCAGCTGATAAACCCGATCCAGGGCAACGCCGGCGGCACGGGCGGCAAAGGGATATTTATCGGTAGGATGAATATTGGTGGGATCGCCCAGGTCAATACCGCATACGACGAAGGTATTTTCCACCTGCTCCATTAGCTGCCACTGGGCATCGCGGAAGGTAACATACAAAGTTTCGCTGTACTGAGGCAGCTGCATCACAATGATGGGTAAGTTTTCATCGGCGAACAGGGAACGATACATCTTGGCGTAAGCGGCGAACTGACGCTGATAATCCTGGGGCCAGAGACAGTTGGCTTCGCCCTGATACCAAAGAATGCCCTTGATGGTGTAATCCTTCAGGGGATGAATCATGGCGTTGTAGAAGCGGCAATCAATTTTGCCCATGGATGCCGCATAAGAGGGCAGGGTGGACATGACCTCCTTGCTGAGCCATTCCTCAATGCAGGAGCCGCCAACGGAGGAATTTATCATGCCTACGGGCACATCGTCCCCCAGCATCTTCTGCAGATGGCTGGCATAGGCTACGGCCAGGCCGCTGAAGGAGCGGGCCTCTTGCACATTATCAGGGGATTTCCAGGTGATCATCCGGCTGTAATTGGTCAGGGTATCGCTGGCTTCGCCGTAGGGATAGTTATAGAAGCGGAGCATATCCCAGTTATCAATTTGCTGATAATCCTGCAGAAAATCGGGATGAACGCCGGGATTGGCAATCATTTCATTGAGGGTATAGGCCATATTGGATTGGCCGCTGCCCAGCCAGACTTCGCCAACCAGCACGTCATTTATGATAAAGGTCTGATGAGGCGTATCCTGGCCTTCAACATAATAGTTGATTTCCAGCGTCTGAGGGGTTTTGCTGGCAGGCATAGGGGCCAGCCAGGCAGTCCAGGCGTTATCGGCAATTTCTGCCTTTACCTGCTGGCCGGCAAAGGAAACCAGAATGGTATCCCGGGGGTCGCCGCCGGCGCCGGCAATGCGGACGGGCTGATTGCGCTGCAGCACCATGCCGTTGGAATAGATGCTGGGCAGCTGAAGAGTACGCACAGAACCATAAGGTATATCCAAGGTAATTTCAACTCCTTTCGGATTGGGGTAGAGGGGATGAGCCACCCGGCCGCGGAGGGAAACACCCCGGGCGGCTGTATGAATTTCTGTCCAGAATACGCTGGCATTCTGCACTGTGCTGCCGTCGTTTAGGGTGAGGGCGATGGAAAGATCCTTCAGTGCGGTAAGGGCCTGAGCGGGACGGGCAGTTTTTGCGATGGCTAGATTGCCTGGATTTGCTTTGGCGCTGACGATATAGCCTTGATTTTCGGCCAGGGGGATATCCTTGCCACCAATCCCATTATCACGTAGGGCTTTCAATTGGGACTGAGTCAATTGACAATCGTAAATGCGCACATCGGCCAGTTCACCCTTAAAACCGTTGTAGAAGACGGTATGATCGTTGTTATAAATGCCGCCCAGCGTGAATACCTGGCCAGAGTTGGCAATCTCCAGCCCGGATGCGGGGATTTTCGTTACGGGATAGATTTCACCATTCACGCTGAAGTAGGAATCGCTTCCATTGATGGAGAGAACGAAAAGATTCCACTGATCCTGAGCTTTATAGGCTCTGGTTTCGTAGGGGAAGCGGTAATTACTGGCGTACTCACCGCCGTTGATACCGCCCAGAGGGATGATATAGGCGTCGTTGCCGGCGTAGAAGCCCATGCCAAGGCCTGTGGTGGAATAAGCGACGCCGGTGCCCGCCATAAAGGAATGGGCACTCTGGGTGACAGGATGCTTCGCCCATAGGGTGATGGTAAAGACGGGCAGGGCATCGGTCACATCCTGATCGGTAATGGGCTTGGCTGCCAGCGCATTCCTGCCGTTGAAGACGGCGGTGTGGATTCCGTCAGCATACTGGCCTTGGGCTACCTTCTGGATGTTTTCCAGGTGCATCAGGCCCATGCTATCCTTTCCCAGATCGCTGGCATCGGCAAAATCATACCGGACGATGGGGGAAAGAAGCGTTTCCTGTCCATTGGCCATGAGCGGCAATGAAACCAAAAAGATGAGTAAGGGCAGGATCAATTTCTTCATAAAATACCTCCTGTATTGATATGGCACGTTGTGCGCATCATTTTACCTTATTATACATGATACAACCCATGCATTGCAAGCCGTTATGATGATTTGGAAACAAGACTGATATAAATGGAAACAAAAACGCGCCGGACATGCCGACGCAATTGAGGTTAATAAGGACTGTCAAATTCCGCTTCCGCCTTTTGGACGGCTTCTTCTAAGGTGAGGCCGGTGAAATAGGGGGCGTTGAGGAAACGGCCGGACTTGCCGTCGGAAACGAATACACCCACCACAATGCCGGGCAGGGCGCTTTCGGGAGCATTGGGGGCATGGGGCCCCCCCAGATCCGTGCGGCACCAGCCGGGATCGGTCAGGTTAATCAGCACATCGGTGCCCTGCACTTTGCTGCCGATATCGATGGTGAATTTATCAAGGGCCGCTTTGCTGGCGGAATAGCCGGCTTGCTGGGGATCCAGCCGAATGCCGCTGGTGGTATTGAGAATGCGGCCAAAGCCCCGTTCTATCATGCCGGGCAGGAAATGATAGCATATCATGGCGGGGGCGATGGTATTGATTTTAAAGGATTCCGTAAAATCTGCAGGGGGCGTCTTCAAATATTCTGTACGGTAGGCAATCTGCATTCCGGCGTTATTGAGCACGATATCCACCGGTACATCCAACGCGTCAATATCGGCAAGCATTCGTTCAACTGCCTGAAGATCGGATAATTCTGCTTCAACGGCAACAGCTTTTACTCCAAGGTTTTTTACTTCTTCTAATACTTTTTCTGTATGGGAAAGCTTTCTGCTGTGCAGGATCAGGTTGGCGCCTTTTTCAGCCATCAGCTTCGCAGTCAGATAGCCGATGCCCCGGGCGGCGCCGGTAATCAGGCACCAGCGGCCTTTTACATCGATCATGATATCATTCCTTTCTTATTTGATTAGAGAGAGGCATGGGCGGCGATGCGGTAAATCTGGGCCACATCCTCACTGGAAAGGCTGACAAAGCCGCCGGTACGGCCTTCGCCCAGCCCAAGCTTATCCACAAGCAGCGGGATATCCTCTTCTTTTGCTCCCAGCTCTTCAAAATTAATGGGCAGGCCTATTTCCTTCAGGAAACGGCGGAAGCATCGAATGCCCTCCCGGGCGGTGTCTTCCGGGTTTTCGAAATTCATGGCGCATCCGAACACACGATGGGCCATCTGGGCAAAGCGCATGGGATTATGGGGCATTACAAATTCCATCCAGGCGGGCATGATCACTGCCAGGCCAGCCCCATGGGCGACATCATAAAGCCCGGAAAGCTCATGCTCAATATTGTGGCTGTTCCAATCCTGGCTGCGGCCAACGCCCACCAGATTGGTATGGGCAACGGTGCCCGCCCACATGATATTGGCCCGGGCTTGGTAATGATTGGGATCGGCGATAACCCGAGGGGTTTCCTTCACCATGGTGCAAAGCACGGCTTCGCACAGCCGATCGGTAATCTCTACTTCTGTGGTATTGGTGAAATACCGTTCAAAAACATGGGCCATGATATCCGCTGCGCCGCAAGCCGTTTGGAAAGGAGGAAGGGTACAGGTAAGGGCGGGATTCATGATGGAAAAGCGGGGGCGCAGGGCATTGCTGCCGGCGCCGCGCTTGAGACCGGTTTTCTCCTGCGTGATCACGGTATCGCCGCTGCCTTCGCTGCCGGCTGCTGCTATGGTAAGCACCGTCCCGATCGGAAGCGCTTTTTCAATGGCGGCCTTTCCGCAGTAAAAATCCCAAAAATCGCCTGGTATAGGACGCCGGCTGCGATGGCCTTGGCAGAATCGATAACGGAGCCGCCGCCCACACACAGGATGAAATCCACATTTTCCCTGCGGCATAGATCGATCCCCTCATAGACCAGGGCGTCCCGAGGATTGGGCTTTACACCGCCCAGGGTGAGGAAAGGCAGGCCTTCTCTTTCCAAGGAAGCAGTGACCCGACTGAGCAGACCGTTCTTGACAGCGCTGCCGCCGCCAAAGTGTACCAGCACCTTCGTGCCGCCGAATTTTTTAATCATTGTTCCTGCTTCATTTTCCCTATCCTTGCCAAAGACGAATTCCGTGGGGCTGTAGAAGTTAAAATTATCCATAATAAACAGACTCCTTCAAATAGAATGATTTACCAATTCTTGAATATTATAATGGATTCGGAAGATTATGACAAGGGAATCATGAAAAGATAAGCCGATCTGAGCAAAATTCCAGAAAAATTTCAAATGGGGATTGACAAGAACGGGAGATGATGGTATATTATTAGAGCGCTTCCGGCAAGGCCGTCGGTCGCATATCGCGGAGGGATGGCCGAGGGGTTGATGGCGCTGGTCTTGAAAACCAGTGATGCTGAAAGGCACCGGGGGTTCGAATCCCTCTCTCTCCGCCATTTTCCTTGGTTCCGCGCCCTGCATCATGGCCTGATGCAGCAAAAATTGTATATGGAGAAGTACCCAAGTGGCCGAAGGGGCTCCCCTGCTAAGGGAGTAGTACGAGTGAATCGTAGCGAGGGTTCAAATCCCTCCTTCTCCGCCAAAAACGCTCTGATTTTTCGGGGCGTTTTTTTGTGCATAAAAGAAAAATGCCGCGGTGCGGCATTGAATTGTGAGGGATGATGAGAAAGTGCATAAAGATTAAAGCTTGAAACGGATCGTGGAAATGGCAGCGGCGATCAGACCGATACATCCCACGGAAAAATCAATCCAGAAGGACGCCTGAAGCAGGTGCATCAGGACAGAAAACAGAAAATATAGCGTCGCGAACCAGAAAAATACATCAAAATGCTTTCTGGCAAAAGCTTTTCTGCGCTCAGTGCCGGCTTTTACCGCTTCCTCATACTCAGTGCCGTTGAACCAGTATACTGCTTCTGTTTTGAGAATGATGCCGCATAGCAGGGCCATGCCTGCTGTAGTGATATTCATAGTCAGGCGTATTACCAAAGCAGTATCATGGGTGAAAAACAGAGGACAGAAGATGGCGGTGGTATAGCCCAGTACCCAGAAGACCAGACCCTTATAGCTTTTCTTCAATTCCATGTATGTTTCCTCACTTTTTGGCCAGGGTCGCCATGTACTGGGGAGCATAGCCGCTGATGGCCGGGCCACCCGGACGATCCCGATCCTCATAGAGGGCAAGCAGGGTAAGGCCTGCTTCCAGCTGACCGCCGAGCTGCTCCTCCATAGAATGGCTGAATTGAATGGCTTCATAATTGCCGGCCATCTGATCAAAACGTTCCTTGGGCATTTTCAAAGGATTGAAAGGCAGAGGATTGACCACCCGCAGAGGATCATCATCTTCAAAGAGGAAATTCAGACCATTATCAAAACCGGCAAGCAGCAGGCCGTCTTTCTTCAAGATGCGATGGCATTCCCGCCAGATGGGGCGCACCTCTTCCACATAGCAATTGGAAACGGGATGAAAGATCAGATCGAAGCTGTCATCCGGAAAGGGGAGAGGCTTTGTCATATCTCCCTGAATGACGGTGATATCATATCCTTCCCGGGCGGCAACCATCCGTTCCGCATCTAATTGCGCAATGGATTGATCAAATACCGTGCATTCAGCCCCCAGTTTCGCAAACACAGGCATTTGCTGGCCTCCGCCGCTGGCCAGGCCCAGCAGCTTTTTGCCAGACAGATTTCCAAACCAGCTGTGAGGCACGGGAATACAGGGGGTTAGATAGACGATGTAGTTATCCGCTGTGGTTTGCTGATATTCTTCGTGGGTGATGGGCAGCGTCCATTCACAGCCGTTTTTAGCCCACACATCCCATGTTTCCGCATTGATTTTTTGATAATCAGGCAATTCAATCGCTCCCGATCAAATGTTGTCGAAGAAGGCCTCTTTTTCTTCATTACGAAGTACGCCCATGTCATCAAATTTCAGATAGGTAGGCTGGGATTCCATATATTTCAGGATTTCATCCAGACGCACGCTTTCGGTGAAGCAAAGCAGGGTAAAGGCTACGCCGTGCTTCCGGGCACGGCCGGTGCGGCCGATGCGGTGGAGATAATATTCGTTTTCCGTGGGAAGATCAAAGTTAATGACTGCTTCCACATCGTCTACGTCGATGCCCCGGGCGGCTACATCGGTGCACACCAGGATGGGAAATTTGCCCCGCTTGAAGCCGGTCATCACCTGATTGCGTTTGGATTGGGGAATATCGCCGTGCAGAGCATCGGTTTCGTAACCGGCCTTATTCAGCCGCTCGCTGAGACGGCGGCACATATCCTTGGTGTTGGTGAAGATCATGATCCGGGAATAGACGTCGGAATCCAGAAGATACAGAAGATGATCGTATTTTACTTCCCGGGAGGTAGGGATCACGTATTGGGTGATCTGGGGCTTGTTTTCCTTGGTGGCGGGGATCGTGATTTCCACCGGATCGTGCTGATACTTCCAGGAGATGGTGAGCACATCCTGATTGGTGGTAGCAGAGAACATGACGAACTGACGGGTGGTGGGAATGGCTTCAATGATGCGGCACACATCCTTGACAAAGCCCATCTTCAGCATTTCATCCGCTTCATCGATAACAAGGGTGTGCACATGATCCAGCCTTGCGGTGCCCCGCTGCATATGATCCAGCATCCGGCCCGGGGTGGCCACGATGATCTGCGGCTTGCGCTTTAATTGATTCAGCTGACGGGATATGGGCTGACCGCCGTAGAGAACGGCAATGCGCACCTGCGGGATGAAGGCAGCCAGCTTTTGCAGCTCTTCGCCGATCTGCACCGCCAGTTCCCGGGTGGGGGCCAGCACCAATTCCTGAATACGGTTATCGGTGAGGGAAATGTATTCCAGCATGGGAATGCCGAAGGCGCAGGTTTTGCCGGTGCCGGTGGGGGCGATGGCGATCACATCATGGCCTTCCATCATGACGGGAATGGTTTTGGCCTGAACCGGGGAGGGATTTTGAAAGCCCATCTTTTGAATGGCCTGCATGATTTCTTTGGATAAATCCAGCTGATCGAAGCTGGAAGCAAAATTTTCAGACATGGATACGATACGGTCCTTTCCTGCACAGGAACCTTCCTGCTTATCTTGAAAAATAATGTACATTATAGTATAGCATGAAAATACCCGCCCGGTCAACACACGGGCGGGGAAAGGAAAGAAGAATCAGGGGTTGTTACTGTGCGCGGATGACGGGCAGATCAAAGCTGAACTGATTCTGCGGACCGTAGTATTTGTTGCGGACAGAAGAATAGTATTCTACTTGCACGTGGCTTCCGTCTTCGGAGAAATAGAGCATACAGATCATGCCGGAAGGGCCGAAATCACGATCCATGAACTGAAAATTAACCAGCATTTCAGTGACAGTATTGCCGTGATCGCCAATGCGGGTGTTAAGAACAAGATCGGGATGGGCTATGTGCCCGCAGAGCACCAGCACAATGTTTTCATATTTTGAAACGAGTTTTTCCCAAATTATATCCCCATCGCTGGAACCTTTATGAAGAAGGGAAGGGGCAGACACATCGGGTGGGACTAAAAGCGCTCCATCCAAATTCAGATAGGCATGGGTGGTGATAATTACGTTGTGGTTGGGATGGGCAGCGATGACCTTTCCAGCCCAGTTCAAGACGGCTTCGTTGGGCCCAAAGTCCAGGCACATAATCAGATACTGAATATCACCGATGATCAACTCATAGCAGGTATTGAGCATACTGTAATCATAGGCGTCGTAAATGATATTTTCATAGTGACTGATGGGGAAGTATTTTTTGAAGGAAGCGACGCCGTCATGATTGCCGCGGATAACAGAGTAGGGCACCACATTATCCAGCAAACGGATCGAATCCTGAGCGACGATAAATTCAGAAAGTGAGCTTTTTTCGGTTATGTCTCCCAGCCCCATAACGAATTCAATTTTCTTTTCTTCTTTATGATCCACAATCCACTGATACAGAACAGGCAGACGATCAGGGGTATGATAGGTGATCATCTGGGTATCGCCGATAACAGCAAAGGAATAGGCATAATCGGTTACGGGATCCTTTTCCTTCAGCCACATGCTGTTTGGATTGCGGACGATGGCAGCAGCATCGTGCTGATGGGAACTCAGATCACGGAAGATCCATTCGTCATAATCATAGGCTGCCGCATCATAGCAGACCAGCAGGCTTTCATCATCCAAGGGATAGGCGGCCGCGTCGGCTTTGATTTCATCTGCTGTGCGCACGTCAGAAAAGACGGCGGCATTTCTCAGCTCGCCCTTGAAATAGACGGAATTATTGGCGCGCATATCGCCGCCCAGGCACATGGGAGCGGTAGGGATGGCGGCAGAGACGTCAGTCATAGGCAGCTCCTGGGCCAATTCACCGTTCACATAGCACAGGGCTTTCCCTGCCTCAATATCCCGGACGAAAGCCAGATGGGTCCATTTGTTGGTGCGAACGTCGACATTTTTGAAGGTGACACTGAACTGCTTTCCGTTGGATCCGGTCCAGGAAAGCTTGGGATGACCAAGAGTATATATTTCCAGGGTGACTTCAGGATCGGTTTCACCGTAATTGCTGAAAATCATGCCGCCGCGGCCCTTGGTGCCGGAGGGAAAACGGATGGTTGCTTCAAAGGTGAGGGGAGCGGCGGTGTAGGGCTTCTCCGAACGGTAGGTCTCATCGGCGGAAAAGAGAATGCCCATTTCTGCACTGGCGCAGCCGAAAACAGATAGCAGCGTCACAAAGAAAAGAACAAAAAACAAAGCCTTTTTCATGCATATGCACCTCGTATAACTTGAATTTTGCTTTATTCTATCATCAATATAGAGCAGAAAACAAGTGATATATTGCAAAAAAACTGTCAAATCGTCCGGAGCGATCATCTGGGCGGCATGGACGAGGAGAAGGTTTTGAAGCGTCGCAGCAGATACATGCCGATAATCAGCAGCAGCGGGAAAATAATTGCGGCCAGGAAGCCGCATTTCAGCGCTGCCTGAGGAAGAAGAATGCCCGGCAGAATGCCATCCAGCAGGGTATGCCCGGCAAAGAGCGCGCCATCACTGACGGCGCCTACCAACGTAGGGCCGGCGCAGCAGCCCACGTCACCGGCCAGAGCCAGGATGGCGAACATGGCGGTGCCGCCATAGGGCATCTTTTCCGCCGCCAGGGAATAGACCCCCGGCCACATCAGCCCCACCGACAGCCCGCACAGGCCGCAGCCGATGAGGGATAAAAGAGGCCAGGGGGAAAAGACGGTGAGCGTATAGCTGAACAGGCAAAGGCTGCCGCTGAATAACAATGCCCGATGCAGGGAAAAATGATGGTTTTTGCCAAAGTACAGCCGGGCAAGGCCCATGGTGGCGGCAAAGAAGCAGGGCCCCAGCAGATCGCCCAGGGTTTTATTCACCTGCAGCCCCATTTCTGCAAACAGGGACGACCATTGGCTCATAGCCAATTCCGATGCGCCGGCGCACACCATCAGCAGCAAAAAGATCCAGAACAGGGATTTGCCAAAGAGGATCTTCAGCGGTACCGCCTTGCCCTGTTCATCCAGGGTACGCAGGGGCGCTTTCATAAACAGGAAGATGTTGAGGAAGGGAACGGCAGCCCAGAAAATGGGCAGCCAGCGCCAGTTTTCCTTGCCGAAAAGGACGAAAAAGGCGGTGGACAGCGCCACAACGCCCATATGCCCCCAGCAATAAAAGGAATGCAGCAGGCTCATTTCGCTCTGCTTATGATCGCTGGGCAATGCCTCGACCAGGGGGCTTACCAGCACCTCCAGCAGTCCGCCGCCGATGGCGCTGATGGCGGTGGCCAGCAGAAGCGCGGGATAGCCAGGCAGGAATGCAGGAAAAATGCTTAGTCCCAATACGCCCAGGGTGGCAAAAATCTGGGCGGCTACAATAGATATCCGATAGCCGATCTTATCCGCATACCGGGCAGATAGCAGATCTATTGCCATCTGAATGGCAAAATTCAGGGTGATGATCAGGCTGATCTGGGTGAGGGAAATTTGAAACTCTGTTTGAAAAATAAGGAAGAGCAAAGGGGAGAGGTTGTTGACGATGGCTTGGGTAATATAGCCGATATAGCAGGCGTAGCGGGTGTGGCGGTAAGTGAACTGCATGGGCATGGGATCCTTTCATGGCGATTTATCAGATGTGCACCTGGGTAACTCCCCAGCAGGTGAACAGGAAAATAATGAGCAACAGCGCGCCTTCCGCAGGGTGCAGCTTTTTCTTTTCCGGTGACAGCATCAGATACAGGAAGGCGTAGGGGATCAGATCCACGGTATAGCGGGCACCCAGCTGATAACCGCCGAAGGTGCGGTGCAAAAGCAGCAGGAAAAGATGCAGAATAAAAGCGAAGATAACGGCCGCTTTTTCCCAGTGCATGTGCTTTTTGATCAGATCGACTATCGCCCACACAAGCATCAGCGGCAGCATGGGACAGGCGATCAGGAAGGAATAGCCAAACTCTGCAAACCGCACGCCGCCAGGGCCGGCACTCAAGGGAGCGCCCCAAAGGAAAGTTTTCAGATTATTGGCAACATGAGCGAGGGAGAATTGGATGCCGCCCTGGAAGGAAAACTCCGGCAGGTGATTGTGGCCAAATTCCAGGGGATTGCCAAAACGGGCATAATTATATACCGCAAGCCCGGTGGCGACGCAAAGGCCCGCAATTACTCCGGGAAGCAGTTGGCGCATGGCGGATTTGAGCGGAGTGCGTGAACGGATGAAGCGGGCAAGCAGCACGCAGAAGATGGGAAGGCCGTATACTGCGTCAAAGGGCCGGCAGCCGACGGACAGGGCATAGAACAACAGGGAGAGGGTGATATGTTCCCTTGCAAGGCATGCAATGGACAGAATCATCAGCATGAAAGCCAGTACTTGGGCGTGATACCACACGGCTCCGTTCAGCGTCATGGGCAGCATGGATGACGCAAAACAGAAGAAATATGCGAATAGACCGGCGGAAAATTTGCTGTATTCGGCCTTGCGCAGGGCAAAATAAATGGCAAGGCAGGCGATCAGGGTATAGAGCTTCACCAACAGGTTATCCGGCGTGTTCATACCGAAAAGGAAGGTGAGCGGATAGAGAATCAGGGAAGGCACCGGAGGAAAAGAAACGAAATATTTGCCTTGATGGATGGCCAGCTCCAGGGCGGGATAATCATAGGGCAGATGCATGGCGCCGCTGCGCCAGGCCATAGCCTGCAGGGTATAGGTGTTGTAATATGTGGAGCCAATGAAGCTGCCGCCGATTTGCAGATGCAGCGTCAGCCATCGGTCCACCATGGCGATCAGCAGATACATCGGGGTAAAATCCAGGCTGCGGAACCAGGCGAGAATTCTTTTCACGCAGGATATCCGGGGGATATTTTCTGATTGCATTTTATTGCTCCTCCTGTATCATGGCAGGGCCCAGAATGCGGGCGTCCTGGCTGCACAGCAGTGTTCCTTCCCGTTTGACACGCTTGTATTTGCCGCTTTTTTTCATTTCCCATGCCTTTACGTTATCTGAAAGCTCATCCTTCAGGGAGGCGAAAATACGCCCTTGCAGATCGGGATCCTCCACCGGGAACATCAATTCAACCCGTTTATCCAGATTGCGGGGCATCCAATCGGCGGAGGAAAGATAGACCTTGGGATCACCGGCGTTTTCAAAGACGAAGATGCGGGAATGCTCCAGAAAACGTCCCACGATGGAACGGACACGCAGATTCTCCCGTCCCCCTGTTTTCAGGCAGCAAATGCCCCGGACGATCAGATCAATTTCCACCCCGGCGTCGGCGGCATGGGTCAGCGCCTTGATGATTTTGGGATCTACCAGAGAATTCATCTTGGCGGTAATGCGGGCGGGCAGGCCGTTTTCGGCGTTGATCCGTTCTTGTTTGATAAGGGCTTTGATGGCTTTGCGCAGATGGGTGGGGGCAGCGATCAATTTTTCCATGGGCGCCGTTTCGCCATAGCCGGTGACGGTGTTGAAAAATGCTCCGGCGTCCCGGCCGATGGCGTCATCACAGGTAAACAGACCAAAGTCTGTATATAGTCTGGCGGTAACGTCATTATAGTTGCCGGTGGCCAGGTGCACATACCGCCGCAGGCCATCGTTCTCTTTTCGCACTACCAGGGTGATTTTGCTGTGGGTCTTCAGTTTGGGCACGCCGTAGAATACATGACAGCCCGCTTTTTCCAGGGCCAAGCACCAATTGATATTGTTTTCTTCATCAAATCGGGCGCGCACCTCAATCAGGACGGTAACCTGTTTGCCCTGCTGCGCTGCCCGGGAGAGGGCTGCTACGATGGGACTTTTGCCGCTGACCCGGTAAAGGGTCTGCTTAATGGCCATAACAGCAGGATCATCCGCCGCTTCACAGATAAAGCGCACCACGGGGTCAAAACTGTCATAGGGATGATTGAGCAGAATATCTCCCCGGCGGATGGCGGCGAATACATCCTCGCCGTCCCGGAAGGCAGCATCCACACGGGGCGAAAAGGCAGGAAAGCGCAGGGCGTCAAAATCCGGCAGGGAAGCAATTTGCTTCATAAAGTAATCAAGATGCAAGGGACCCGGCACGTCAATCACAAATTCATCCGGCACATCCAGATACTTTTTCAACCGCATCAGCAAGCGATTATCGCCGCCCCTTGGCACTTCCATACGCACAACACGGCCCCATTTGCGCCGCTTCAGATTCTTCTGCATTTCCATAATCAGGGCGTCGGCGTCGCTGTCGTTATAGACGAAATCGGTATTCCGGGTAATGCGGAAGGGAAGGATGGCAATAGGCCGGGCCCCGGAAAAGAGCCGGTGAACAAAGAGGGAGATCACATCCTCAAGCATTATACCGCATACTTTTCCGTCGCCCATGGGCAGCAGCGTTACCCGTGGCAGAGAGGAAGGCACCTGGACCAGCGCCATCCGGGGCGCGCCGCCCCGCTCGGCTGGGGGAAGCAGCATGGACAGGTGAATCCTGCGGGCGGAAAGAAGGGGAAAGGGGCGCTTTTCATCAATGGCCCGGGGCGTCAGCAGGGGCATAATTTGCTGATCAAAATAATTGGACAGCCACTCTTTCTGTTCACGGGAGAGATCGGCAGGGATCAGAAAATGAATGCCTTCGCTTTCCAATGCGGGCATATAATCCGCAAGCAGGGCATACTGATGGGCCACCTGATCCCGGACGGCGGGATAGATGGCTGAAAGCTGATCGGATATGGACATACCGGACGCGTCCTTTTTATCGCTGCCGGCTTCTCCATCCCGCACCAGGGAACCAACACGCACCATAAAAAACTCATCCAGATTGGTGGCGCAGATGGAGAGAAACTTTCCTCGCTCCAGCAGGGGATTATCGGGATTGGCGGCCTCTTCCAGCACGCGGCCGTTAAATTTCAGCCAGCTCAGCTCCCGGTTATAGACGTCGTAGGTTTTTTTGCTCATGGGATCCCATCCTTTGCATTAGTGGATCATCCTGGAGGTAAGGGACAGCACCGTAACGGAGGGGGTATTGAGGAAACGGAAGGCAGGAAGACCGATGGCAGTGGAGGTGCCAAGGCCAGGGCTGATATGCTGGGGGATGCCCAGGAAGGATGCAAGCCCCATCACCCTTTCATTTTCCGGGAACCAGCCGTTCATGCCAAGGCCTGATTCGCTGGGGGCTTTCAAGGCGCCGATCAGGGGAAGCCGCCATTGACCTGCGCAATAATGACCGGATAGAATCAGGGATACAGAACGAACATAGCTGTCATTATCGGTATTGGTCCAGGCCAGCATTTCTTCCAAAGCGGCCAGCTGGAGGGGATGATGGGTAAGCACAATGTGCAGATCGCTTTCATTGGTGATCCGGCGCGCCTCCCGGATACGGTTCATCTGGTCTATCTGATAGGCAACGGCGGTGATGGCGGCGGCGCGCTCCTTTGTATCAGGCTCTTTTTTCAGCTCATCCATGCGCTTGTTCATCACAGTCAGGGATGCATCCACATCCATGCTGTACACCCATTCGGGATCCAGCCACAGCACCTTGTCACTACGCTCGATCCGGATCGGGGCGTCCACGTATATGGCGCCTGCCTGTTCGGCAGCCAGAATATAATCGGCTTTGGCAGTGTCATTTCCGTGGGGCAGCGCAATCAGAGGCGAAGGATCTTCATCGCCGGGCACAAAATATACCGGGATATTCTGGGCGCTGAACAGGCGGATCAAATCCACGAAGGCCTGATAATCCCCATCCGGAGCCGTCATATCTCCGGTGATGCAGACGATATTGAAAGCGGTATCATCCAATGCAGCGGCGATTTTTGATTGCCCGTCGCCGAAGGACAGCCCGTGCAGATCGCTGATGTGCAGAATGCGGAAGTTTTCAAAAGCAGAGGGAAGATTGGGCACCGTCACCTTTTCCGTTCGTACCAGCACCCGCTGGTTGTTGATGTGGTTCAGGGTAAATATCGTGATAAGCACCAGAACCAAAAGAATCAGGAACAGCCGAAGGGCAGGATGACTGCGCTTTACGGAATCGTCAAAGAGGGAATCGTGATGGCGTTTCATGGCGTTCTCCTTTCCAGGGATTGTTTTCCATTATATATGAAAAAGATGGTTTATGCAATGTGAAATCGTTGGCGGCAGCAGGATTTTACACAATTTTGCCGAAGGGGATTATATCGGAATTCAAAGGATTTTCTGATCATACCGAGGACGGGGAGATTTTCCTGTCCATATGATATACAAGACCCGGGGGAGGAAGCGACCATGCCCAAAAAGAAATCGGTATTTCAGTGCAGCGCCTGCGGCTATGAAAACCCGCGGTGGCTGGGCAAATGCCCGGAGTGCGGGGCCTGGAATGCCATGGAAGAAGTAATCGCACAGGAAACGGAAATAGCCCCCAAAGCATTTAAGCAGCGGGGCGGCACAGGCGTTGGCGCAGTGCCCATGAAAGAGATTGCCACAGGCAGCCAGGTTTATACCTCCAGCGGCATTACGGAACTGGATCGGGTGCTGGGCGGCGGCATTGTGGAAGGGGCGCTGATGCTGGTGGGGGGCGATCCCGGTATCGGTAAATCCACGCTGCTTTTGCAGGTGGCGGATCATCTGGCAAAGACGGGAAAAAACGTACTGTATGTAAGCGGCGAAGAAAGCGCGCGGCAGATTAAGCTGCGTGCCCAGCGCCTTGGCGCTCAGGAAAGCACCATGATCGTGCTGACGGAAAACGCGATGGATCAAGTAGAAGAAAAGATGAACGCTATCCAGCCGGATTTTTGCATCATCGATTCCATCCAGACCATGTACCGTCCGGAAATGGGCAGTGCACCCGGCAGTGTAAGCCAGGTGCGGGAAAGCGCTGCGCTGCTGATGCGTTATGCAAAAACAAACGGCTGCGCCATTTTCCTGGTGGGGCATGTGACCAAGGAAGGATCCCTGGCCGGCCCCCGGGTGCTGGAGCATATGGTGGATGTTGTGCTGTATTTCGAAGGCGATCATCAGCATGAATACCGCTTGCTCCGGGCGGTAAAAAACCGTTTTGGATCGGTGAATGAACTGGGCATTTTTGAAATGACGGGCGAGGGCATGCGGCCGGTAATGAACGCGTCGGAAACCCTTTTGTCCCAGCGGGCTAAAGGCGCCAGCGGCTCCTGCGTTTTTTGCGGGCTGGAGGGCTCCAGGCCGGTGCTGGTGGATATACAGGCGCTGGTCACCCAGTCCTTCGGCGCCGTGCCCCGGCGCACCGCAAATGGCATGGATTCTTCCCGGGTGATGCTGCTGCTTGCCGTGATGGAGAAGCGGGCGCGGCTGAAAATGTATAATAGGGACGCCTATATCAATGTGGCGGGCGGACTGTCCTTGTCGGAGCCTGCTGCGGATTTGG
This sequence comes from Clostridiales bacterium, assembly GCA_015056265.1. GTDB lineage: Bacteria > Bacillota > Clostridia > Christensenellales > Aristaeellaceae > RUG563. The sequence goes on along the minus strand of SVGR01000018.1, from coordinate 4,582 downwards.
CGCTGTGTATGGCCATTGCTTCTTCGTATACGGATCGGGCGGTTCCCGGTGAGTGGGCCGTCATGGGAGAGGTGGGATTGGCAGGGGAAGTACGGGCGATTGCACAATTGGAGCGTCGGGTGGCGGAATGCCAGCGCCTGGGCTTTACCCATATTCTCTGCCCCAGGGACAGCGCGCGGCGGATGAAGCCCGTTCCCGGTATCACCCTCCATGGTGTGGATACGGTAGCCCAGGCCATGGCCGTTATGGATCTGTTGCCCAACGGATGAGAAAATAACAGCTTATGCATGCCTAGACGCGGTATTTTACAGTTGTTACATGTAAATTACGGATTTTGACATACTTCTGGAATGGTTATTTCATTTCTTTTGTGCTACAATACCATCATGGAATGTACTCCCCTGAAATCGGGGCGTTGTATCATGGAAGGAGCTGTATTCAATGAAAAAGCGTTTTGCGGCACTCTTAATGGCCTTGGTGCTGCTGTGCACTACCAGTATTGCCTTGGCTGATGCGGCTGATCTGCCTGTTCATACCCTGGGATCCCGCACCCTGGAAACCAAGCTGAAGGGCACTGACGTTGTGGAAGCCCAGGCTCTGCTGGCTACCCTGGGGTATTATACCGGCAAATTGGACGGTATCTACGGAAGCGGCACCAAGTCTGCCGTGCTGCAGTTTCAGCGCCGCAACGGCCTGCATGCTGATGGCAAGATTGGCCCTCTGACCTTGGATGCCCTGCAGTCCAGTAATGCCGTCGGCAAGGCCGATCCCGATCCCTTCGTCACCCTGATGAAGGGTGCTTCCGGCGAAAAGGTGAAGGAACTGCAGCGTGAACTGCGGTCTGCCTATTATTATGCCGGTGAAATCGACGGCGTATTCGGCGCTGATGTGGAACGGGCTGTTAAGTGGTTCCAGGCTTCTGCCGGGCTGACCGTGGACGGCAAGGTTGGCAAGTTGACCCGCAATGCCCTGTTCAACCGTACTGCAAAGATTTTCAATGGCGGCATTCCCATCCGTGCCTTGTCTTCCGGCGCCCGCGGCTATGATGTGTATGTGCTGCAGCAGAAGCTGGCTTCCCTCAACTATCTCACCATCGCTCCCTCCGGCTACTACGGATCCGATACCGTGGCGGCCGTGAAGGCGCTGCAGACCGCCAACGGCCTGAAGGCCGACGGCAAGGCCGGCGCTGTGGTCCGCCGTTTGCTCTGGCCCACCACCGTGGACAGCGAAGAACAGAAGGAAAATATGGAATCCGGCACCCCTGACGATCCTTACACCGATCGCACCCTGCGCAATGGTTCCTATGGCAAGGACGTGGCCAATATGCAGATGCGGCTGAAGGCGGCGGGCTATCTGTTGGGCAACGCGGATGGCATCTTTGGGCCCAAAACCAAGGCGGCTGTAATCGCTCTGCAGAAGGATTACGGTCTTAAGCAGGACGGCGTAGTCGGTCCCCAGACCTGGGCAATTGTGAAGACCCTGAATGTAGGAAACGCCGAGCAGGATGTGGTGCAGCCCGGTCAGCCCTCTGTGGGCGCCAATGTCAAGCGCATCGAATTTGGCAATACCGGCGCTGCCGTCAAGAAGCTGCAGCAGCAGTTGATTCAGCTGGGCTATCTTGCCCCCGGCGGCGATGACGGAAAATTTGGCAATCAGACCAAAAAAGCCCTGGAGCGCTTCCAGGCTGCCAATGGTCTCCAGGTGGATGGTATTGCCGGCACCAAAACCTTTGTAAAGCTCAATGAAAAGCTGGGTGTGCAATGGGATATTCCTGTGGGCTGATCCATCAATAAAATCTGACAATATTTGACGCATGATCCCCCCTGCATGGCGGCAGCCGCAAATGGCTATGCTACGCTGTGAAGGGGGGATTCTTCGTGAAAAAGAAGTCTTTGGGTTTGGTTGGCTTGATGCTGGCGCTGTTGCTGATGGCTGGATGCGCTGCATCGGGGGAGGCACCGGGGAAAACAGAATCGCCCGGTGTATTGGAGACGGAAAAACGGGTGAAAATTCCGGAAAAACTGAGCCGGAATGCCAACGGAGAGCCGATACTCACCGTCTATCAGACGGATGAAGAAGAGGTGCGGCAGATGGAGATTGAAACCTATCTGCTGGGGGTATTGGCGGGAGAAATGAAAAATGACTGGCCTATGGAAGCGCTGAAAGCCCAGGCGATTCTAGCCCGTACTTTTGTGCTGAAATTCTGCAGCGAAAAGGAAAGCAAGTATCCCGGCGCCGATATATCCACCGATATTGAAGAAGCGCAGGCATACGATGAAACAGGGATCAATGAGCGGATTGAAAAGGCTGTGCAGGAAACCCGGGGAATTGTGCTCACCCATCAGGGGGAACTGCCATATGCCTGGTTCCATGCCCATTCCGGCGGGGTGACCGCCCGGGCCAAGGAAGGGCTGGACTACGAAAAGGAAGAGCCTGGCTATACGCAGTCCGTGCCCGGCATGGAAAGCGATATGGCGCCCGATGAGGCCAAGAAATGGGAGGCCAGCTTTCCTGCGGAAGAAGTGATGAAAGCGGCCAAGGAATCGGGACTGGCAGGGATTGAAGAATTGGAATCGGTGGAGATCGGTCAGCGGGGGGAGAGCGGCCGCGCCGTTACCTGGCGGATTAACGGCCGGGATGTATCCGCGCCGGCTATGCGCATTGCCCTTGGCTCCACAATGCTTCGCTCATTATTGATTGATGAGATGGAATATCGGGATCAAACGCTGATAGTTCGCGGCAGGGGATATGGCCATGGGGTGGGAATGCCCCAGTGGGGTGCTTACGCCATGGCGGAGGAAGGGAAAAAGGCGGCAGACATCGTACAGTATTATTTCCGGGATGTGAAGCTGGAGAAACTTTGGTAAATCATCCCCAATAATGGCATGGCGTAAGCGGGCGCGGCGGCGCAAGTTTGCGCCATTTTTTTGGAAAACATGAGAATTGCCAGAAAAATGCAGTTTGGGAAAATGAAAAATGCAGGACAACGGCTGTGTTGACCGAAAAACCGAGAAAAAACAATCCTATCTGGATTTTAGGCCCTTTTCGCACCTTGGAAATCTTGCAATTTTTACTGTACTATGTTATTCTAAACGCGATTGATAAGGGACCATTTTCAGGTCCTGAAAAACGAACGAATGCATGAAGGGAGCGAACAAAATGAAGAAATGGTTGTCTATGCTGCTGTGCGCTGTTATGCTGCTTGGCTGCACCGGCGCTGTCGCCGAAGAAGTGGATTACACTTACCTGTATTCCAGCGAAGTAACCACCCTGAATTACCTGGTGACCTCCTCTACCAATGAATTTGCCATTGCCGCCAATATCATTGATACCCTGGTAGAATATGATATGTACGGCCGTGTGCAGCCTTCTCTGGCTCTCTCCTGGAAAAATACCAATCAGGGCCTCACCTGGACTTTCCAGCTCCGTGAGGACGCCGTTTGGGTAAATGGCAACGGCGAAGAAGTGGCTAAAGTCACCGCTAATGACTTTGTTGCCGCCGCCAAGTATATTCTGGATGCTAAGAACGCTTCTTCCACCGCCAACATCCTTTACGGCGTGATCGAAGGCGCAGAGGCCTATTATAAGGGAACTGCAGTCCCTGCCGAAGGGGAAGAAGCTGCTCCCGCCATGCCCTGGGAAACCGTCGGCGTGAAGGCACTGGATGACTACACCCTGGAATACACCCTTTGCAAGCCCGTTCCCTACTTCCTTTCCATGCTCACTTATGTCAACTTCATGCCGGTTTATGAGCCTTTCCTCACCGAAAAGGGCGAAGGCTTTGGCCTGGCTACTGGTAATGATACCCTGCTTTACTGCGGCGCTTACTACATCAGTCAGTTCAAGCCCCAGGAAATCCGGGTAATGAGCAAGAACGAAAAGAACTGGGATATGGAAAACGTTCACATTGACAACCTGGTTGCCAAGTATAATGCCGAGGCTTCCAGTGTTTCTCCCGAAATGTATCTGCGCGGCGAAATCGACAGCGCTTCTCTCAGCACTGAAATGGCCGCCGACTGGCTGGCGGATGATGCCAAGGCCGAAATGATCCATCCCGCCCGCGTGACGACCGACTATTACAGCTATTTCTACACTTTCAACTTTGATCCTCAGTTTGACGCCATCCATGAACCCGAAAACTGGAAAGCGGCCGTTAATAACGAAAACTTCCGTCTTTCCATTGTGAATGCATTCAACCGGATTAAGGCCAAGACCCTGATCGATGCTGAGAATCCCGAAATGCTGCTGTACAACACCATCACGCCGCCTACTTTTGCGGAAGTAAACGGTGTGGACTATGTTGACATCGGTGAACTGGCCGCTCTCAGCGCTGCTGATATTGATACTTTGAACATTCAGGCCGCTCTGCAGTACAAGGAAGCTGCCAAGGCTGAACTGGCCGGTCAGGTCACCTTCCCCGTGAAGGTACTGTTGCTCTACAATCCAAACAGCTCTGCAGGCAACTCCGCCGAAGAGGCTCAGATCGTGGAACAGCAGCTGGAAGGCGTGCTGGGCACCGATTATATCGATGTGGTCATCGAATCCGGCCCCTCCACCAGCTATCTGACTGCTCGCCGCACCG
>SVGR01000149.1 GCA_015056265.1 Clostridiales bacterium | reverse complement strand
CTCTTCCAAGGATTGGAATATAATATCAATGTATGTTTACATATAAATAGGAAAGGAAGGATTTTTCAATGACTACCCGGAAATTTGGGCGCACCCTGCTGGTAGCTGCCCTGGCGCTGTCCCTGGTGCTGAGCATCACCGGCGGCACCATCGCCTGGTTCACCGACAGCGTGGAAAGCGCAAACAACGTAATCACCTCCGGTAACCTGGATGTGGAAGTTCTGGCCAACGGCGAGTCCATCCAGAATAAAACCACCCTCTTCGATGACGTTTCCAAGTGGGAACCCGGCGCCGTTGCCTGGGAAAACCTGACTGTGGTAAACAAGGGCAATCTTGCTCTCAAGTATGAAATGACTGTAAGCACCATGAACGAAAACACCCTGAATGGCAAGGGCCTGTCCTCTGCCCTGCAGGTCGGTGTTATTGAAAACGGCATTGCTGCCGGCGCCACCCGCGAAGCCGTTCTCTCTCAGGTAGAAACCTGGTATGATTTCAATGCCTTTGAAGACCGCGGCGCCCTGCAGACCAAAGACGCCCAAAAGGTTCACGGCATCGTCGTTTACTGGGCTCCCAAAGCCAATGATAACGACTGGAACGTGAATAACGGCAAGAAGGCTGATAATGGCGAAGATCATCTGCACATTGATCTGGGCGTGACTGTGGTTGCCACGCAGCTCACCTACGAAAATGACAGCTTCGATAATACGTACGATGAGAACGCCGACTACAACGGCTGGGCAAATGATGCCATTACTTCCTGGTATGAAACTAACCCCAGTGCCTCTGAATACGTTCTCAATACTGCCGATGAACTGGCCGGTCTGGCCAAGCTGGTAAATGCCGGCAACGATTTCAAAGGCAAGACCATCAAACTGGGCAAGAGCATCAATCTGGCCAATCGCCCCTGGACTGCCATTGGTGATTGGGATCACACCTTCTCTGGTACTTTCGATGGACAGGGCTACACCATCAGCAACCTGTACATCAATGATCCTGCAGCAGAAGGCACCGGCCTGTTCGGTGTTGCTCAGAATTCCACCATCAAAGGCATCAATGTTAAGAATGCGAATATCACCGGCTATTCCATGGTAGCCACCATCGTCGGCTCTCCTTACACTGGCTGCACTATTTCCGATTGCCACGTAACCGGCAATGTGAAGCTGGAAGCTGAATGGGCCTATGTTGGCGGTATCGTAGGCTATGGCTACACCAAGATTGAAAATTGCTCCATGATCGCTACCGGCACCGGTACCATCACCTCCAAGACCCGCAACGCCGTTGGCGGTATCGCCGCCTGGTTGCTGGAAGATGCAAGCAGCATCAAGAACTGCGAAGTGAAGAATCTGGATCTGACCGGCTGGGCCAACATCGGCGCCATCACCGGCTTCATGCATCGTCTGGGCGTGATTGACGGCTGCTCCGCTGAAAATGTCACCCTGACCAAGACTCGTGCAGACGGCATTGCCACTATCGGTCTGGCTGCCGGCGGTTGGAACTATAATGCAACCAAGCCCATTACCATCACCAACAATACCTTCAAGAACATCACCCTGAACGGTACTTACGTTGCCAATGCTGCTGCCGATATCCTGTATGGCGGTGAATATTATGGCAACACCAATTCCAGTTTCGTGACTAAAAATAACAAGCAGGAAAGCATTACCAACAACCTGGTTGAAGTAAGCGTAATCAGTAATGTTGATCAACTGGAAGCTGCTTTTGCCAACGGCGGTAAGTATGCCCTGGCGAATATGGTGGGTGACGTTGAGAATTACACTCTCGCCTTGGACGCCGACACTACCATCACCGTTCCCGCCGGTAAGGAAGTTTATCTGAATCTGAACGGCAAAACCATCAGCAGCATCTCTGATAAAACTTCCGGCAACGTGGAACAGTTCCTTGTAAAAGGCAATCTGACGGTTGTAGACGGCACCATGACCATCAGCACTTCTGTAAATCAGGGCTGGAATGCCATGTCCACCGTCTTTGATATCACCGCCGGCGGCGTGCTGAATCTGGAGGGTGTTACCGTTAAGAATCTGGGCGGCACCGATATGGGCTTCTGCATCCACATGAACAACTGGGGTGAAGTCACCCTGAATATGAAAGATTCTGTACTGGAATCCCCCTATGTGGCGCTGCGCGTATTCAACAGCGGCTATGACATGAACAATGTTACCATCAAGAATTCCAAGCTGACCGCTACCAACTATGCCTTCTGGGTACATAACTTCACCGCTGCCGACCACGGCTCTCTGGAAAAAGCTAAGACTCAGGCTGCATTGCTGAACCTGGATATGTTTGGCGCCGAAGATGGCAACACCTTCGTCTCCCTCGCCAAGCCCAATAGTCTCCGGTACGGCATGACCAATGCTATCTATGCCGATCCCGCTGATGTTGTAACAAACGGCTATCCCTCCCTCTGATAAAAATCAAGCCATCGGCATAATGCCTGTGGCCAAGGGCGTCTGCGAAAGCAGGCGCTCTTTTTGTATAAAACCGTTATGTCATTTCTTTTGCCAATTTCATTCCTTTTCCTTGCATTCTTTTTCTCTTTCCGCTATAATACAGGCAGCATCCAATTGCATAATCTTAAATTCATACACAGGAGGGTATTTTTATGTATCTTTCCCTTCCCTATCATGAGGATCCGCAAAAGCTGCACATCGGCTGCCTGCCCCCCCGGGCGTATTTTATTCCTGCCGCTGATGCTCAGGAAGCCCGCGCCCTTTCCTGCCGGGAGCAATCCAGCCGTTTTCAGCTTTTGAACGGGGACTGGCATTTCCATCTTTTCCCCACGGCGCTGGAAGTGCCGGCAAGCTGCGTGCAGCCCGGATTTGATCCTTCCCTGATGGATATTATGCCCGTGCCCGGCTGCTGGCAGAGCCACGGCCTGGATCAGAAGCAATATACCAACGTTCCCTATCCCATTCCCTGCGATCCCCCCTTCGTGCCCATTGATAATCCCACCGGGCTCTACATCCGGGATATTGAAATTGATCAGGATGATTTTATCCGCCACATGGTATTTGAAGGGGTGGACAGCTGCTTCTATCTTTATATCAACGGCGCCTTTGCCGCCTACAGCCAGGTATCCCATTCCACCACGGAAGTGGATGTGACGAAATTCCTGCACCCGGGCAAGAACCGCATCGCCCTGATCGTGCTCAAATGGTGCGACGGAACTTATCTGGAAGATCAGGATAAGTTCCGCACCAGCGGCATTTTCCGGGACGTGTATATCCTTGCCCGGCCGAAAAATCATCTTATCGATTTCAAGGCGGATACCTGCCTGGAAGAAGGCAAGGCCTGCATTCAGGGGCGCATTCTGGGCTGCGGCTGCAAGGCCTCCATTTATGATGGGGAAAAACTGATGGCTGAAACCCAAATCAAGGAAAATGCCTTCCAGCTGGCGGTGGAAACCCCCATCCTGTGGAACGCAGAAAATCCCCATCTGTATCAGCTGCTGATTGAAGGAGAAAATGAGGCCGTATGCTATCCCATGGGTCTTCGTACCGTGGAAATCAAGGATGGCATTTTCACCGTCAACGGCCAGCCGGTAAAGCTCCGGGGCGTAAACCGCCATGATTCCGATCCCTTTACGGGCACCGTCATTTCCCCTGAGCATATGCTCCGGGATCTGCGCCTGATGAAGGAACACAATGTCAATGCCATCCGCACCTCCCATTATCCCAATGATCCAAGATTCACCGAATATTGCGATAAAATGGGCTTTTATGTCATCGATGAAGCAGATAATGAATGCCACGGCATGGATCTGCAGGACAGCTTCTTTGAGGGCAGGGCCTGGCATTTCCTGGCCGAATCCCCCGACTGGAAAGAGGCGCTGGACCTGCTAATAGAGCTGGGGGTGACCCGGGTGCTCACCAGCGGCCAGGAGCCGG
>SVGR01000148.1 GCA_015056265.1 Clostridiales bacterium | reverse complement strand
CTCCACGACTTTCTGTTTGAACTCTCCTGTGTACCTCTTGTTCGGAATTCCCTTCGGCATAAGTAAACACCCCATTTCTTTGTTCAAGTATACCATACTTGTCTATCAAATGGGGTGCATTTCACTTTGCTTTCTCTCTCGGCGTTTTCTTCGTTTTCACTCTGCCCGTGGAGCATTGCGTTTATTTTCGTGTCCCTTTTTTTCTTTCACGCTGTTTGTTGATACACTGCGCGTCAATCTTCGTATCCCGGCGCTTCGTGCGGAAGAGCCTGTGCTTTACGTGATTGTATTTTCGCAAGGCGGAGTCCAGAGGAGGGACTCCCCTGGCGCGGGGTCTGGGGCCGCGCAGGCCCCTGCCTCATTCCTCGTTATACAATGTACGCAGGCGCCCGCCATACGCTTTTCCTTGCGAAAACGGCGGAAATGCGATACAATAATAATGAAGAAATCATTGTTGCAAGACCGGGAGGTTTTTTTCCATGCGCAAAACCAAGATTGTATGTACTCTGGGGCCTGCCAGCGCCGACGCTGCCATGATGGCAGAAATGCTCAAGAGCGGCATGAACGTGGCCCGGCTGAATTTTTCCCACGGCACCCATGAAAACCACAAGAAAATGATTGAAACATTCCGCTCCGTCCGGGATGGGCTGGGCCTGTCTGCGGCGGTAATGCTGGATACCAAGGGCCCGGAAATCCGCACCGGGCTTTTCCCCGGCGGGCCCGTGCAGCTGAAGGAGGGTCAATCCTTCACCCTTTACGCCAAGGAACGGGAAGGGGACGAACGGGGCTGCTCCGTCAGTTATCCGGATCTGATCCGTCAGCTGAAGGCGGGCTATCGGGTGCTGATTGACGACGGCCGCATTCACCTGCGGGTGGAGGAGGCGGATGAGGATAAGGCGCTGTGCACCGTTACTGCCGGCGGCGAAGTGAGCAACCGGAAGGGCATCAACATCCCCCGGGTGTCCATCGAAATGCCTTATCTGAGCGAAACGGATAAGAAAGACCTGATTTTCGGCGTAGAAAACAATGTGGATTTCATTGCCGCATCCTTTGTCCGCCGAAAGGAGGACGTGATCGCCCTGCGGAAATTCATCGATTACCACGGCGGCCACGATATCAAAATCATTTCCAAGATTGAAAATCTGGAGGGGATCGAAAACTTCCAGGAAATCCTGGCCCATTCCGACGGCATCATGGTTGCCCGGGGCGATATGGGCGTGGAAGTAGAATATGAAAAGCTGCCCGGCCTGCAAAAGCGCTTTATCCGCGCCTGCTATGCCTCCGGCAAGATGGCCATCACCGCCACCCAGATGCTGGATTCCATGATGCATTCCCCCATGCCCACCCGTGCTGAAATCACCGACGTGGCCAATGCCGTCTTTGACGGCACCTCCGCCGTGATGTTGTCCGGGGAAACGGCCTCGGGTAAATACCCGGTGGAGGCGGTGCGCGCCATGGCCCGGATTGCTGCCCAGGCGGAAAAGGACGCCTTTGATATGCGCGTCTATCAATCCTATTCCTTCGATACCAGCCATCAGGATACCACCGACGCCATCTGCGACGCCGCATGCACCACCGCCCGGGATTGCCGTGCCCAGGCCATCATCGCCGTCACCAAATACGGCCAGACCGCCCGCGGTATCAGCAAATTCCGCCCCTTCGAGCCCATCGTGGCCGCTACCCCTGTGGAAAAGGCCTATCACCAGCTGTCCCTGTCCTGGGGCGTTTATCCCGTGCTCTCCCTTAACCAGATGACCACCGATGAACTGTTCCAGCATGCAGTGGACTGCGCCAAACAGCTGGATCTGGTGAAAAACGGGGATCTGGTGGTTATCACCGCCGGCGTGCCCCTCAACGTCTCCGGCACCACCAACCTGCTGAAGGTGCAGATGGTGGGGGAAAGGGCATAAAACGCTAAACGCCTTTCCGCAAGCAATCATTTTTCCGGAGGTTATATCCATGCTGACAACCCCCAAGCACGGCTGGACGGATTTTCAGCTTGACGGCACGTCCGTTTATAGCCTGAGCTATCTGAGTGATATTCCCTTCGAATGGCTTACCCAGGCTATCACCGCTCTGAAATATCTGACGCCCTTTTGCGTAAAAGGGAATATGGAACCCGGCCGCTTTCTGTGCACCGTCAGCTTCTGGGATTGCCATGTTCTCTGTGAGGAGGAACATTCTTCCTCCTTGAAGAAAAAAGACGCAGAACAGGAAACCGCGCCTGTCAGTATGCTTCAATTCTGCCAGGAGCTTTATCATGATATCAACCGGGATCTGGACGCATGGGCGGCATTCCAGCATGATGCACAGCCTGAAAATATTGCCTATCGGAAAAAAAGCCTCGCGCAAAAACTGCAGCAGCTGAAAGACCTTATCGCTGAAAAGAAAGCCGATTTCGATCAAAAGCGTGCCTTTTTCTGACCCCTGAATTGGCAAGAGGGCTCTGCGCGGAGAACGTTGCGGGGCTCTGCGCCCCGCGCCCCCACCAGGGGCATTGCCCCTGGACCCGGCTTCGGACTGGGAGAAACTTGATCGACATACAATTTCCCGATGGGGCAAGTGGGAAACGCTGCGAGGCTCTGCGCCCCGCACCCCCACCAGGGGCATCGCCCCTGGACCCGGCTTCGGACAGAGGAAACTTGATCGACATACAATTTCCCGATGGGGCAAAAAGAACGAAAAAGACGACCGTCGGCTCCACGGGCAGGGCGGCTTCCTGCCGCCCGCCGGATGCCTGGCATCCGGGAAACCATAAAAATATGGCGAGAGAGAAAGCGTGCTTTCTCCTTCGCCAATTTTTTATGGTTTCGCTCTGCCCGTGGATCATTGCGTTTATTTTCGTGTCCCGTTTTTTCTTTCACGCTGTTTGTTGATACACTGCGCGTCAATCTTCGTATCCCAGCGCTTCGTGCGGAAGAGCCTGTGCTTTACGTGATTGTATTTTCGCAAGGCGGAGTCCAGAGGAGGAACTCCTCTGGCGCAGGGTTCAGGGGCCGCGCAGGCCCCTGCCTCGTTCCTCCTTATGCACTCGCCTCGCCTTCATTTGCCGCCCCTTACACCGCTTCCAGGCCCGTTTCGCTTTCCACAACCTTCAGCAGTTCCTCCTGCTCGCCGGTATCGGCATGGATATAGACCAAATAATCCTCACCCTTATACTCGCCCCGAAATTCATAGCAGAGGATTTCCTGCTGATGCTTAGGGATGAGGCAGAGGCGGCAGGATTTGACCTGCATGCGGCTGCTGACAGCCCCTTGTGCTTCCTCCTGGGTAAGGCGTGGAGAGAACACGCCCCGGTGCCCATGATTTTCCCAATAGCTGCGGGCCTCAATACCCACCACCTGGCCGGTATCCCCCCGCAGCTGCACCTTTACCTGATCGGGATAGAGCAAGGTATTGCCCTGCAGCGGGGCGAAGGCCACCACCACCATTCCCTGATAGACCTGGAAATGGGTGGATTCCATGGGCCCATACCCCCGGCTTTCCAGGAAAGAAAGGGCGTTTTCCCGGCACTCTTCCAGGCTCAGCCGCTGGGCAAAATCCGCCGTATCCGGGGCCATCCACAGCACTTTACCGCCCCGCTTGGTAACGGCGCATTCCAGCGTTATATCGCTCAGCTGCACCGTCACCCCATAGCAGGGAATGGCGCCCCCCATATCCGCCCCCTGGGATACGCCGATCACCCGTTCTGCCCCCACAAATTCCCGGGCCGCCTGATGCGCCTCCTCCCGGGTGATTTCCCTTTCTCCCAGGGCCGCCGCCGCCCCCTGCTGACGGGCATCGGAAAAGGGCCCGTCATAGATCATGGTGGGATAGGATACGCCATTGTCGTAGGCGGGCTGGGTATCTTCCAGGGGATAGAAGGCCGCCGTTCCTTTCAGGCACTGATCGGTCAATTGCTGCCGGGCCTGCCA
>SVGR01000017.1 GCA_015056265.1 Clostridiales bacterium | reverse complement strand
GACAAGACTCTCACTTGCCGTGAATGCGGCCAGGAATTCACCTTCACTGCTTCCGAACAGGCTTTCTACGCCGAAAAGGGCTTCCAGAATGAGCCCGGCCGTTGCCCCGCCTGCCGTGCTGCCCGTCGTCAGAATGGCGGCAACCGTGGCGGCGAACGCCAGATGTTCGAAGTGATCTGCGATGGTTGCGGCTGCACCACCCAGGTTCCCTTCCAGCCCCGCGGTGATCGGCCCGTGTACTGCCGTGACTGCTTCGCCAAGAATCGTCCCCAGTACTAATTAAAAATAAACGGTCAGGCTTCGGCCTGGCCGTTTTTTTCTTGCCGGAAAATTGCTGCTTGTATGCCGGGGACAGATGTGATATAATAGCGCAAAACGCGTTATGCAAAGGGTGATATTATGGAAAATCGCAAAGAAGTTCTGTTTAAGGATCTCGCCGAGCTGTGCGAGCCGAAAGAAAATATTTCCCCCGTTCGCGAACTGGGCAAGTGGAATGCTGTTCCCTATGAGACCCGGGATATCAAGGGCAGTATGCTGGTTTCCTTGCAGGAGGGCCATCCCGGGGATGTTTTCCTCGCCCCTGAGCTCACCGGTTGGTATAAAATCCTGGTGGGCCAGTACCGATACAGCCATCTGTTTTCCCTGAAACTGACGGATGACAGGGGGTTTACCTATATTGCTCCCGACGGCGACGCCGCTTATGCCAGCCATTCCATCAGCGAGGTCTACTGGAAAGCGGCCGATATGACCGGGCAGACCGTCACCATCCGCAAGCACAGCAAGTGTATGCCGCAGAATGCCGCCATTGCGTGGTTCCGTTTTGTTCCCATGACCGATGAGGAAGTGGCCGCCTTCAAGGCTGACCAGGCCCGCAAGGATACAAAGCGTCTCTACGCCACCCATGATATGCACGGCCAGCTGGCCATCGGCACGCCCCAGTCCTTTGACGATTGGTCGGTCATTGTGCAGAATTATGAGCAGAGCGACGTGGAGTGGTTCTCCATGGAGAATATATTCATTTTCGACGGCGATCCCTCCACCGGCGATGCCGATAATTTTGCCTATCCCCGTGTGTGTGATAACATCATCCAGCACGCCATCCGGACCTCTTACACCCCGGAAGCGCTGGAAAAGCTGTGCCGCTACGGGCAGGATATGGGGCTGAAGATGTGCAGTTCCATGCGTATGGGCGCCTGGGGCATCGAATTTCCTTATGACCAGATGTATTTTGTCAACAAGTTCATGGAGCAGAACAAGGAAAAATTCCGCTGCATCGACCGTGACGGCACTCCCATCGACGCCCTGTCCTATATCTATCCGGAGGTACGGTCTTATGTGATCGGTCAGTTCGTTTCCATGGCCAGGCTGGGATTTGATGCGGTGGAAATGATCTACTCCCGGGGCGTGCCCTACGTCCTGTTCGAGCAGCCCTTTGTGGACCGCTTTATCGCCAGGTACGGCGAGGATCCCCGCCCCCTGGCGCTGGATGATCCCCGGGTGACCGAACTGCGCTGCGAAGTGCTCACCGAATTTGTGGGCGAGCTGCGCTCCGCACTGGACGAAGCCGTGCCGGAACGCAGGGTGGGCCTGCATGCCCGCTGCCATTTTTCCCTCTATGATTCCCGTCATGTCGCCGTCGACGTGGAGGAATGGGCAAAACGCGGCTACATCACCGCCATCATCAGCTATCCCCAGCGCATCCGGGAAGTGCTGGAGGGCGATCTGTGGACGGATGAAAGCAGAACCCATCTGGATCTTGCCAAGTATTACGATTATGTCCGCGGTGACATGAGCTGCATCCGCCATCCCGGCGACGTGGACTTTGTGGAGCCGTGGCCGGATTCCCGGGGCGTTCCCCAGGGACCCAGGAGCCAGAAGGAGCGGATAGACGAATTCATGGCCATTGAGAAAAAGTACGGCGTCACCGTGTATATCGATATTATGCCCCGGCAGATGCCCACGGCCGAGTATAAGCGCCGCGCCCTGGAACTGTATGATCTGGGGGCTGAGCATCTGGCTTTCTGGGACGCCTACATCCGCGTGCCCAACCGTGCCCAGTGGAGCATGGTCCGCCGCCTGGGCCATAAGGATGAACTGCCGGACTTTACCGACGGTGCGGGAGAGTATTTCAGTAATTACCGCCTGATGCATATTGCAGATAAGGACGTCAGCCGTTATATCCCCGCCTGGGGCGGTTAATCCCTGCAAGGCGCGAAGGATTTGTTGCCTGCAAAATCCGTCAGCCCCTACAGCCGCTGCTGGCTGAAATGTAAGCCAAAGCCGCAAACTGAAAAACGCCTGCCAGCGATGGCGGGCGTTTTCTTCTCATCGGCAATATCCTCTGCCTGCTCTGTACAGCCGGCTTTTATCATCTTACCAGCGGAATGATCTTCGTTTCCTGAAATTACCTGACCCCTTGCGGTTTGGTTTCATTCGTGGTATAATTGGATAAACATATGGATGGAAGGATGCATGGAAATTGGTTTCGAAGAATTATTGCATTCAAGCGGGTGATACCGCTGTATTCAATAATCATGCCTGTTTCTGCATCGGCACCGGCCGGATGGGCCTGGCCCTGCAGCAGGAATATATGGATCAGCTGAAAAAGGTACAGAAAGAGATTGGCTTTTCCCATATCCGGGGTCACGGCCTTTTCTGCGATGATATGGCCATATATCATCCCTATACCGATGAAAACGGCGTCACCCATGAGCATTATAATTTTACCTATCTGGATCGGGTGATGGATGGATATTTGGCCTGCGGGCTGAAGCCGTTCCTGGAACTGGGCTTTATGCCCAAGAAAATGGCCAGCGGGGAGCAGACCATCTTCTATTGGCAGGGCAATACCACGCCGCCTGCCGATCATGAAAAATGGGCGGAAATGATCAAGGCGCTGCTCACCCATCTGATCGCCCGCTATGGCCGGGAGGAAGTGGAAAGCTGGCCCTGTGAGGTATGGAACGAGCCCAATCTGCCCGGCTTTTGGAAGGATGCTGATCAGGCGGCGTATTTGAAACTGTATGACGTCAGCGTAAACGCTGTCAAGGCTGTGCTGCCCGGCATGCGGGTGGGCGGCCCTGCAGTGTGCGGCGGCAGCGGCTGCATGCAGTGGATCGCCGCCTTCCTGGATCATTGCCGGGATGAAAAGGTGCCGGTGGATTTTCTCACCCGTCACATTTACATGGGCCAAACCCCCAGCCATAGGGGCCGGTATCTGTATCATGATATGTGCGATCCGGCTTTTTCCATCGGCGAAGCGGTGCAGACCCGGCAGCTGATCGACAGCTATCCCCAATTCCGGGGGATGGAGATGCACATTACCGAGTTTAATACTTCCTATAATCCCTTCTGTCCCACCCACGATACGGTGTATAACGCAGCCCTGATTGCAGGGCTGTTGGCAGGGCTGGGGGATACCTGCGCTTCGTATTCGTATTGGACTTTCGGCGATGTATTTGAGGAAGTGGGGGTGCCGGATCGGCCCTTCCACGGCGGCTTTGGTCTGCTGGCCAACGGCTCCATCCCCAAGCCAACCTATTGGACGTTCCAGTTCTTCAGTCGCCTGCAGGGCAAGGCATTGCTGAAAACCGATGACTGCGTGGTGGTGGAAGACGGTAAGGGCGGCTATCGGGGCGTGATGTGGAATCTGGATCGGGAAGAAAAGCAGGTGTGCCTGTCCCTGCCTGAAAGAGAAGGAAAATGGACGGCGGTTGTCCGCACGGTGGATGAAGAAAGCGGCAATCCCCTGAAGATCTGGCATGATCTGGGGGAACCGGAAAGCCTTACCGCAGATCAGAGGGAATTGCTGCTGGAATGTGCCCATCCCCGGGTGGAAAGCCGCGGGATCACCGCAGAAAATGCCCTGGAAATGGAATTCTCCCTGGCCCCCTGCGCCGTCAGCTATTTTGAGATTGTTCCCGCCGCCGATGGGTTCAGCTTTGGCTATGTCTATCCCGGCTGCGGCAGATAAATCCCCTGTAAAGATAAGGAGAAACCATGAACATTCATAAATCCGCCGAGGATTATCTGGAAATGATCCTGATGCTCCGGGAGCAGAAAGGATTCGCCCGCTCCATTGATATCGCTGCCGCCCTGTCCGTTACCAAGCCTTCGGTGAGCTTTGCGATGAAGAAGCTGCGGGAAAACGGCTATATCCTGATGGATGAGGAGAATCACATTCTCCTTACTCCTCGAGGAGAAGAAATTGCAAGGCGCATGTATTCCCGGCACCGGGCGCTGACGGAATTTTTGATGAAGATTGGCGTGCCCGGGGATATTGCCCGGGAGGATGCCTGCAAGATTGAACACGATATCTCCCCGGAAACATTCCAGGCGATCCAAAAACAATTGGATGAATAAAGACGGGCAAGAGGCGCCGGCTTGTAACCGACGCCTCAGACTGTCAAAAAAACGATTCCAGGGAAGTATGAAGGGGCAGCAGCCCTTTTATAGGTAATCCGCAGGGGGCTTTGCCGCCCCGAGGAGCGCCAATGGCGCTTCCCATATCAATTTACGCCCGCAAAAAAAGGCTTTCCGGCTCACCTAAGAGAGCCGGAAAGCCTTTCTTGCAGTAAATGTGATGCGATCGAATAAAAATCAGCAGCTGTTTTTATTCGCAGGTTGTCAAAATTTTTTTAATAACCTGAGGCGCCGGCTTACAACCGACGACGCTTTTTCGTTAAATCATTATTTGAGAATGATAGGGGAGGAGAGCAGGCCCATCCGCACCAACCGGTATTCATTGCACCAGGCGCTGTCGGAAAGCCGCCAGGAATGGGGGCCGTACCAGGTCAGCTCTTCATCGGCGCAGTGAACCGGGGCAAAGGCGTTGCAGCGGTTGCCAAAGGCGGTAATATCGATGGCATGGGTACCTGCGTCACAGGCAATATCCAGCCGATAGGGAGAATAGGCGATCACGCCGGCCCGCTTGCCATCCACATCAACGGCCAGCAGGGGATTGCTGTACTGCGGGCATTGGATGGTGAAATCCCCGTCCGTTTCCAGCGAGAGATGGTAGGTGACATTGCCGGCATAGAAGGGCAGGCCCTGATGGCTCCAATCCCCAAATCCCAGCTTGCGCACAGGGGGCGTGATGACGGCCTCATCCCCCATTACCTTAACCCCGAAATCCCCCAGCAGATAGCACCATTCAGCGCCGGTTCGGTTGCCCAGGGGAAGATGCAGGATCAGCTCGTTTTCGCCTGCATGAACTTCAGGCAGGGGCACGGTTTTGATGCTCTTATCGGTGAAATAGCCGTCGGGTTCAGGGGGGATTTCCTGTCCGTTCCAGGTGATGCGGGCAAGATCCGGCCGTTCCAGGGCCAGATGAACGCCGGAAACGGGGATTTCGCTTTTGACTTTGAAGCGCAACGTCAGGAAATGATCGTATTGGGTATCCGGAGGCACCACCCAGGGCTGGGGCAGATTGCCGTCACGGAGGGTGAGATGATGCTGGGCGCGCAGATTCTTTTCAATCCGAAGGATTTCATCCTTTGCCTGCCATGCCCCACCGTCAAAGGCGTATTCCGCCTGATCCAGGAGCAGCACATTGGGCTCGCTCAAGGTAACGGGGAATTGGCCCCGGAACCGGGCTGCTTCCTGCAATTGCTTCTTTTCCGGCATGGGAACGCAGGCTTTGCCGGGCTGCAGATGGAGCAGCAGACTGTCATATCCGTGCCAGTACATGGGGATTATGGTCTTTCCGTTTTCTTGGCGGCATGGACAGGGGCGGATATCTCCGGTCATGGCGTCATAAAGGGTGGGTACCCATTCGCCGTTCACGGTCAGGGTATAGTACCACTCATCGGGCTGATCGGGACGGTGGGGATGGAAGCCGTTGCACAGGAACAGCCAGCGCCCATTCCCGTCATCCCGCATCTGGGAAAGCAGGCGGGGGGCACGCTCTCCCTGCCAGGTGCGCACGTCGATTTCCCGCAGGGGCTCCAGGACACGAAGCAGATCATACCGGGTATAGGGGATCAGGATGCTCTTTTTCGCCAGTAGCAGGGGACGGTCGCTGGGTATGGCGTCCACAAATTTGGGCGCTTCGCCCATGAAGATCAACTGGCCGCCGGCGGCCTGGAAATTCTCCAGTCGATCCAGGGTGGTGGAGCGGATGGTTTCCATCTGGGGAACAATGACGGCGTCATAGGCCATTTCACCCACTTGCAGGGGGAAGCCGCCCTGTTTGCACTGGGCAGGCAAAAGGGATTCGCAGATATAGTCAAAATCCATCAGTCCGTGGAGCAGCCAGGCGGTGGCATCCTGGAAGCGCTGATCCATTTCTGCGCAGCGGTCTTCCGTCTGGGCCAGAGGGCCCCGGCGCAGCCAGTAGCTTTCGATGGGATGGATCATGCCGATCTTCACATGGGGTTTTCCCCGGGTGAGGGCGGCATTGACCCGGGCAAAATAATCCTCCACGTAGGGATATTCCTTATACCAGGGAGATTGATAATTGATGCAGGCGGGGTAATCCCGCTTGGCTTCCCCTTCCATGGATACCCAGGAAAGGTGCTGCACCCGCACCGTGACCCCCAGGGCCGCTTGCCAGTCGCCCTGGGATTTGTGCCCACGGAAATCGTAATTCCAATTGGTGACGCCGTACAGCTCGCTGAGCACACCGGGCCGGCCGTATTGATGGGCGGCGGACTGGGCCTGCTTGGCAGTGGTAAATTCACGGCGATCGCAGAGCATATCGATGCCCGGCAGTTGGAATCCACGATAGGAACGCATGGCTTCCCCCAGCATCCGGGTCTGGCTTTCCAGGGTAGGTTCTTCCATCATGTGGCCGGTGAGCATGATGTGGTGCTTTTCGCACCAGGCACCGATCTGATCGGCAAAAGCCTGGGTGAAGCGTTCGGTGATGTGATCGTGGTAGTGATAGCGGGTCTGGGAGGGCCGATCATCCGGCAGTTCCCAAAGCACTTCCGGCAGTTTCGCAAGGAGCGATTCACCATAGGCGGTCAGATAGGTTTCTTCCAGATCATCCGTCCAAGGCAGGATAGCATCCACATTTTCCCCGGGGAAAGTGAGGGTGCGCTTGGCAGTGAACTGGGGTTCATCGGTGAAAATGGCGGGTACCACGCCGCCGAAGTCTTTTTCGAAATACTGGGCGTAGCGCTCATGGGTTACTTCCAGGAATTTTTTTACGGCCTTGGGATTCAGAGTATCCAGATAGGCCTGGTTGTTGTACCAGGGATCATCCCCGGAAAGGCGCAGATAGGCATAGCGCAGCAGCGCTCCATCCGGCGCTTTTTCCCCGTCGGAAAGCAGCTTGTATTGTTTCAGGCAGCCGTTTTCATCCAATACGATGGCGTAGCGGGCAATAAGCTGGCCCTCATCCGACGCCTGGGGGGTGAGGCAAAGATACCGGGCACGGTATTGAGGATCCTTCGTTACAATGCCACCGGCAGCGCCGGAGGGCCAGCGGTCCTCATCGTAGAGCCAGGCCAGCATATGTTCATCCCTGGCTTTTTCCACGCAGGCCTTCACCAGATCCATAAATTCATCGGACAGATATTCCGTGGACATGCCGGAGCGGCAATGCATATGGAAGCCGCCTAGGCCCATGGCCTTCATTTGCTCAATTTGCCAGACCAGTTCCTTTTCCTCCAGCTGGCAGTTCCATGCCCAGAAGGGGGTGCCCCGGTATTCGCTGCCGGGGGATCGAAATACGTTCCGGGATAGATGGTCATCCTGATTGTGCGGATACAGCATATGTACCTCCCATAGATGTAGATTATGCGGTTGGCTGATTGATAATATTATACGGAAAAAGGGAAGGAGATGTCAAGAAAAGAACGAAATTCTATATGACGACATCTGTGAACGGCCAGACACTTTGCTGAAACTTGCCGGGAACGAAAAACTTTGAAAATCGCAAAATTTTTTCAAAAAACCTATTGACAACTCGGGCCGGTTTGTGTATAATACCACTCGTGCCCGTGAGAAACGGATGCCATCTGGGTGTAGCGCAGCTTGGTAGCGTGCTTGAATGGGGTTCAAGAGGCCGGAGGTTCGAATCCTCTCACCCAGACCACATGAAAGACCTTGAAAACATTGAGTTTTCAAGGTCTTTTGCTATTTCTCGCTAAACGGAAGGTTTACCCATACTGAATTTTTCGGGACACTTTTTCAAAAAACACGGGACACCCGCACCCGAAAAAGCCTATGGAAAGGCGGTTTTCGGGACATGGCAACAATAGAAATTCGGGACACGAAAAAGTATGGTAGAACCTATAAATTCCGAACTTTGATCGGAACAGACGAAAATGGCGTTCGCCAGTATGCAAGAACCATATGGAAGCCGCCCGAGGGGTTGTCACCTGTAAAGGAAAAGAAGCTGGCTGAGGCCGAGGCGTACCGCTGGGAGCAGGAAATTGAGAATGGAAAAGTGGTTGCTGGAGGTGCATTTTCACAGCCACGCCCTGCGACCTGTGATCCTTCTCCAGCCGATGATGCTGTGCCAGAGGAGGAAACACTCCGCTATTTTGCCGAACAGATATGGATGCCTCTGCGGGTGGTCGGCGGCGGCTTGCGGCCATCCACCATTGCCATGTATCGCTTCATGCTGAAAGTGACGCTCCCCAAGCTGGGCGACAAGAGGATCAGCGAGGTCACGGGCATAGACATCATGCAATTTCTGCAATACCTTCGCAACGAATACCGCGCGCCTAACGGCAAGAAAGTATCGGAGAAAACGATCAAGCACCATTTTGATATTATCCGTATTCTTTTCAACTACGCAGAAAAGCAAGAGGTCATAGAAAAGAATCCTATCAAAAAGGTCGATCCCCCGCGAATGACCAAACGCCCTGTGGATGCTCTGACGCAGGATCAGGCGAAAGTATTTTTTAAGGCCCTGTCGGAGTGCAAGTTGGAATATCGCTGCATGATGCCTCTGCTTGCCACAACGGGTGTGCGGCGGGGCGAATGTCTGGGTTTGCAATGGCGGGATTTTGACTTTGAAGAGAATACGCTACACATCGAACGAAGCGTATTGCTAATAGCATGTGCGGCATTCGCGCTGCGGATTGCGTTTTGCAATACGTTCCTGCCCTCTCATTGGCTCTGTAAGCCAATTCCCGGCATTTTCAATCTGGTTCCCTAGCCTCTTGCTTCTCTCAAGGGGTTTCTTTGCTATGCCCATTTGTCCATATATAGCACGATCCCCGTATTGCTTCCTTCTGAAAACAATACGGGGATTCATTAACTAAGTGACATTGCCCTCTCCGGGACGGCGCCGTATTCATGTTTACGACAGCAAGGCAGCGTATTCCAGCAAGGCGCGCATGGCGCTTTCGTGGCATCTGATGGCAAGCGCAAGGATTTCAGGCGTCGTCTGATCCGTTTTTGCCGGTGCGAGGGCCTTGTGGCGTCCGCCTTCCGCGTCAAAGGCAATGATGCCCCGGCGATAGCACCAGGTCGGGAAGCTGCCGCCGGTACATACCGCGCCCAGCTTCCAGTCTTCCGGAGACTTCTTTTCCTCCAGCGGCCGCTCAAAGGCTTCGCAGAAGATATTGTTCACTTCCGTGGCCTTCTTCATATATTCAGCGTCGTCCGCCGCCATGGAGCTGGTCAAAAGAACGTCCTCGCAGACGCTGGCCAGCCAGTGGCAGGAAACGGCAATCCGGGGATTGACGCATTCCATCATGCGGATGACCGCCTGAGTCTCTGCTTCGGAAGCGGGAGCATGTCCGCGGTATACGCTGTCCAGAAAGAAGTCGGTGGACAGGCCGTACATATGGCTGACCTGATCCCAGTCGGACGGGAAGTTCCTGTTCAGGTCCACTCCGTTCGGATTGGTACGCAGGTAGTGCGGACAGCCGTCGATTTCATCTTCCCGGCAGTCGGCACTGACAGCCGGAAGAATCGCAATGCCGGTTTTCTGAAGAAGATCAGGGGTCGTTTCCAGAATTCTGCGCACGCAGGTCAGCGCGAGCTCCGGACCGCTTTCGCCGGGGTGAACCGCACCGATATAGACAATGGAATTTTCCCGGTTGCCCACCCGCAGATAATTCATCGGATAATTACGGGTGGTATGGCCGCAGCAGCAGACCTCCGCCATATCCGGAAAATCCTTTGCAATCTGCTCCATAAAGCCGGTGTACTTTTTCCGCGGCCACCAGATTCCGGTATCGCGGACACGAATCAGTATGGGATGGCAGAGGCTTTCTCCTTCCGGTCCGATCTCTTTGACCCAGTAATAGTACAGGCCGTTTGTCTCAGCCGAGGTATCGGTATAGAGCCTCTGGGACGAAGATACTTTATCCAGAGACCCGCGGTAAAGAATTTCCGCATGGTCCGGCTGCCGCCCGGAGTCGCAGGCAGTGAATTTCTCCTCTGCGAGCCGCTCCCGAAGGATTACAAATTCATCGGCCTGAGAGGGGATGTATAAACGTACCTGTCCATTGCCCGCTTTGGCAATGATATCCAGTTTTTTCATGGATGAAACCTCCTTTAATCCCGTGGCAACTCAGCTGCAGCATGATTTCCAGACAAACCACTGCTTTCATTCGCTATTTTAAGAGATTTTGCCAGCATAGTGTTTGATATGCCATGCATTTTGCGCTTTAAATCATTATACCTCGTAGAACCATCAACCATCAGCGAACACAATATAGCCAGCTTCCATTTGCCTCCGATCATCTCCATTGCGTGCTGGAGAGGGCAAGTCTGAGTACAAGGAAAATGATGGTTTTCTGACATATTCTTTCCTCCCAATCACTCCGTTTTTCCTTACCTGCTCAGAAATTTCTGCGTAATTGACAAAGTATACTCTCATACATACAATTATAGCAGGTAAGCAAATAAGAGTAAAGTATTATTTCGGAGTGTAGTAACAGTAGGGATTGCATGAATATCTATGATTTCACTATTGTGAAGGCTGACGGAACCGAGGAGTCCATGGCGGACTACAAGGGCAAGGTACTGCTGATTGTCAACACGGCCACCGGATGTGGCTTTACGCCCCAGTATGACGCGCTGCAGGATCTGTATGACGAAGTTAAGGATCAGGGCTTTGAGATCATCGATGTTCCCTGCAACCAGTTCGGCGAGCAGGCTCCCGGCAGCGACGAGGAGATCCATTCCTTCTGTACCGGCCGTTACGGCATCACCTTTCCGCAGTTCGCCAAGGCGGATGTGCGCGGCAAGACAGCGATCCCTCTGTTCCGCTATCTTGCTCAAAACACGAAGTTCGAGGGCTTTGGCATGAATCCGATAGGCATGATGATGGCAGGCATCGCCAAGAAAATGGACAAGGATTACAAGAAGAACGGCGAGGTCAAATGGAATTTTACCAAGTTCCTGATTGGTAGGGACGGGGAGATTGTTGCCCGCTTTGAGCCCACCGAAGATATGAAAGTCGTTGCAAAGAAGATCAGAGAGATACTCTGACATAAAAAACGAAAGCTCGTCATTGCACCCACCGAGCCTTTTTTGCACCCCAATGCAAAACGAAAGGGTTATTGCAAAACAATAGCCAAGCATAGTATTAGTTTTTGAGTCATTTCCCATGAAAAGTCCTGAAACTACAATGTTTCAGGGCTTTTTCTTATTTCTTTACTCAATCCGAAATGCGGAAATACGAAACCCGCCAGGTAAGCTTTTGAAGGAAAACAGAGGAAAATCACCTGATAATTTCAAAAAATGCGAAGATATTGCCGGAAATCCTGATCTTTGCTATAATATAGCACGGTTTACTTCACAAGGCAGGTTTTCCAAGGAAATAGACATGGGACCTGTCAGTTCAAATGATGCATTAACAGGTAAAACGTAAAGGAAGAAATGAATATGAAAAGAATCATTGTTATGATGGCAATTCTTGTGCTTGCGCTTTTCGCGCTTCCTGGGTGCGCTGAAGAGGAAATCCTCAGCTGTAACGGTTTTGAATATGTTGTGCTTGAGGATAACAGCTGCAAAATCGTCGCTTATAAAGGAAATGCCGATACGCTTGAAATTCCGGAAATGCTTGACGGTCATATCGTGAGCGTGCTGGGCGGCTGCATTTTCTACGATGGTTACGATAATAAAACGCTTGTAAGCGTTACGATTCCTTCGGGTGTGAAAACGATCGAGCGTGAAGCTTTCTGGAACTGCCATGCCCTTGAAAATGTTGTAATCCCGGAGGGCGTTGCGTCCATCGGAGAAAATGCTTTCGGTTTTTGCAAGGAACTTAAAACACTTTCGATTCCCGCAAGTGTAACGGAGATTACCGGAAATCCCGTATCGGGTTCCGAAAAACTTGAAACCATCGTTCTGAGCGAAAACCAGACGAAGTTTCAACTGATTGACGGATTCCTTTTTGATACTGAAGCCTGTGCGCTGATTATGTGTCCCGTTGATTATGAGGAAAGCTATACCATTCCCGAAGGCACGAAGATCATTTCCGCTTCCGCTTTTGCAAGATGTAAAGGCATTGAAGCGGTATACGCTCCTTCATCCCTTATGGAAGTCGGCGAATATGCGTTTGCGTTCTGCAATTCGATCAGAACTGTTGAATTCTCCGAGGGTGTTGAAAAAATCGGGGCATCTGCATTTTTCTTCTGCGGAAATATTGAAAGCGTAAAACTGCCCGAGAGCGTAAACGAAATCGGCGATTTTGCGTTTTATATTTCTCCTGCAAACCGTTGGTTCAAACTGCTCGCCAAATATGGTTCCTACGCCTATAACTGGGCAAAGGAAAACAATGTAAATGTAGATTTCTATCGCTGAGGAATGGCGGGAGTGCTGCGTTTCGCTATTGGCTGATATAATCGACGCATCCGCGCTATGCTATCCGTTGTTTTTTGCTGGGCGCATCTTGGCGGCGTGCTTGAATGGGCTAAAAGATGCCGGAGGGGCAAACTCTCTCACATAGGCCATTTTTATACTGCGGCTAATCTGATGGGGCGTTCGGTACGATCAAATGGGAAGCATCAATGGAAAACGGCCCTGATTGCAGCAATGAGCGATAAATCCCTGCATCTTGGCGCTGCTTGTAGCAGACGGCAGAATACTTGGAAAACGAGGAAATAATGATGGATACTTTTGCAGAAAAACTGCGAACGGTGCGTAAAGAGAGAAACTACACGCAGGAAATGCTTTCCAATGAAATGAATGTATCGCGTCAAACCATTTCTCATTGGGAAAATGGCCGGGCGGTTCCTGATATCAATACGATCAAACGGCTGTCGCAGGTTCTAAAATACAATTTCCTGGCCCTTGAAGACCCAGAGGATGGGGGGCAGAGCACACCGGAGGAAACGGAAGCGTCTGTGCAGCAGGAGGCGGCCCGGGAACAGAAAGCTGCCCCCCGAAAGAAGAAAATGCTCGCTTGCCTGATCGGCGCGGTGCTTTTGTGTGCTGTTCTGACGGGCGGCTTTGTTATCGGCAGGAAGCGGCAGCAGCCTGTTACGGCGAATGAAGCGCCGGCGCTGCAGGCGAATGTGGTCATCACACCGGTGGAGAACCCGCTGCCTCTGATTGCTGTTGATGATTTTCCTGAGGGATATGGCTGGCTGTATGAGGTTGTTATAGAAGAAACGGCAGGCGTCCCTTTTACCGCCAGCACTTTAACGCAAACGATTATTGATGAAGACGGAATGGAATATCCCAGCAGTTTTGTTGTAGATCACATTATTCCGGCCTGGGGAGGGGACACGCTCTACAAAGATGCGCCGCGCAACTGGCGGGGCGGGATTCCGCTGCAGCCTGTAAAGGCGATCAGGGTGATCCTTTGCGGTACAGATGCAAACGGCAACGAAGTTAAAGCTGAGTGCACGATTGAATTGCTGAAGCAAACGGCAGAATAATCTTTTTGAATCTTTCGCCTCGTTTCGGGGCGATTTTTCGTTTTTTGGGGCGAATGCTCACGAAATGAGCATTGAAAAGGCGAAGCGCTCATGATTTGAGCGTGACTTTTTGCAGTGTAATCCATAAAATGAACTCATTGGCAAGGGGAAACACCCCCTCCCTGCGGGTAATCTTTGCATGCCAGCCGGTTGCTGCCGGAAAATAAGGAAAGCAGAAAAGAGGAAGAAAAATGATCAATAATTTCTATGTGGGGCACTATGATTATGAAATAGGATTTGTCAGGCGTACCGATATGGGCGCATACAGCGCCATCAGCGTACAGGGAAGCTACAGCAACGATGCCGCAAAAACCATCAAATATGTGGATATCGAAATGGTTCCCTACAATGCTGTGAATGATCGGGTGGCGGAGCCAGCCACGCTGCGCATTACCGGGCCTATTGCCCCCGGGAAATCAACGCCCTTTATCGGCAAGGATTTGTGGTATGATCCTTCCATTACGACGGTAAAGGTGGCAAAAACGGATATTACTTATATGGATAATTCCGCTTCAACGCTGGCAGGTCAGGAAGGGGTTCGCTATCTGCCCAGCGCCAAGGAGGAGAGCCTGGGCAGCAAGATCGGTTCTGTTCTATTCGGTCTTTTTGGTATCGGCGTGATCATTGGCCTATTTGTGCTGGCGATCATGAGCGAATGACATAAGCAGCGCAGGAAGAACTGCGCCGCTTTTTTGCCGTTTGAAGAAGGAACGGCATGAAATGGGGCGAAATCATTCGGTGATGACGAAAAAGAGGGAGGCTTTACTATTGAAAAAGATTGTGGTGTCGGTATTGATGCTTATGGTGCTGATGGGCGCATGCGGGGCGCTGGCGGATCATGATATGTATTTCAAGCATGCCCAGCAGGTGTATTCCTTCACGGAGGATGGCCTGGCTCGCTTCCTGGCCCTGAACGGGATGTACGGTTATATAAACACAAAAGGCGAGGTGGTGATTCCGCCCATGTATGATACGGCGGAGGATTTCAGCAACGGCCTGGCAACGGTGAGAGATGGCTATCGGAACGAATATTCTCAGAACACCTTTACCATTGACACGGCAGGGAAAATCGTATATGGCTCTGACAAGAGGACGGCAATCCCTACCGACCAGTTGAATGCGGAGATGCCTTTTGCGGTAAGCAATTACTGTCTTTACTGCCCTACTGCTGCATCTGGCAATGTGATTGAACGGTATAACTGGTACTCCCCCGATTTGGAAGGTACCTTAGCTAAGTTGCAGAAGGTAGAAAACACGCAGTGGCTCTGGCGCATTGAAAGCAAAAACCGATACAATACACGTATTCTTTATGATGTGGCGGGCAACAGATATTTGCTGCTGTATATGGATGAAATCAGCACCGTGATGGCCGACGGCCTGATTGCGGTGGAAAACAAAGGCGTGGGATTCTACGTGGATGAGCAGGGCGTGATGAAGATTCCGCCGGTGGGCGTGCACGTCTATGATTTCCATGACGGCGTGGCCCGGGTGCAGGATGAAAATGGGTATTTCTATATCGATACCAAAGGCAATGCCGTCCATTCCGGCCGGTATGAAGTGGCCACCGATATGGTGGGGGGATTCGCCACTGTGAAAAAGGACGGCAAATGGTATATCATGAACAGCAGCGGAAGGCTGATCAAGTAAGAAAACGGCAGAATAGCTGCCCTCGGAATGCATTGCGTTCCGGGGGCGCTTTGCATTGGGGCGGGAAAGAAATTTACTTGACGGGGAGAAGCGGGGGATTTATAATGAAAGAAGCAAAGGAAGGTGATTGCGCATATGAAATGGCTGGATACGCTGGGGCGGAAGATGGGCCGTCGGTATATCAGGGATCTGATGAAGTATCTGGTGCTGGCCATGGCGGGCGTTTTTATTCTGGAATATCTTCCTCTGGAAAAGAGCGCATGGGATTTGCTATGTTTTGACCGGGAGGCCATCTTCCGGGGGGAAGTCTGGCGGGCGGTGACGTTTCTATTCCTGCCGCCTTCCGGCCATATTGCTTGGATTGTGATCAGCCTCTATTTTTATTATTTCCTGGGAACGGGCCTGGAAACCCACTGGGGCGGGGCACAGTTTAATTTGTATTATATGGCGGGTGCCCTTTGCGCCATGGCCGGAGGCTTTATTACTGGCTATGCCACCAATGAATATCTGAATCTGTCGCTGCTGATGGCTTTCGCTGTGATTTATCCGGAAGTGCCTTTCAATCTGTTTTTCTATATTCCGGTAAAGGTGAAATGGATCGGATTGGCCACAGGGGCGTATCTGGTTTATCAAATCATTGTCGTTTCCTGGCCGGGGAGGCTGGCGATTGGCCTGGCGTTGATTCCGCTGCTGTTGTTCTGCGGGGATAAGCTGTGGTTCAGAATGGTGCTGATCTTCCGGCGCGTCCGGCGGCGGTTGAATATGCACTGATACGCAAAGGAGAAAAATCATGGAACGAGTAAAAGCGGTTATTTTGGCGGCGGGAAAGGGATCCCGGCTGCAGTGTGAAAAGGATGAAATTCCAAAGGCCCTGCGGATGGTGGGGGGCAAAACGCTGATTGAGCACGTGCTTTCCGGCATCGATTTTGTAAAGCCTGAGGATATCACCATCGTCATCGGTGTGATGGGCCAGAAAATCCGGGATTATCTGGGAGAAAAATATCATTATGCCTGGCAAAAAGAGCAGCACGGCACCGCCCATGCCATGCTCTGCGCGGAGGAGACAGCCTCTGGTTTTGACGGCCCGGTGCTGTGCCTCTATTGCGATATGCCTCTGCTTTCCCGGGCCACCTATGCCCGGATGGTGGAGGAGCATCTGGCCACCGGCGCCAAGAATACCCTGCTGGCAGCTAGAATTCACCCCATTCCCGCTTTCGGCCGGCTGATCCGGGATGAAAACGGGGAGCTTTGCGATATCGTGGAGCAGAGCGCCTGCACGGAAGAGCAGAAGCTGATTGACGAAGTGAACGTGGGCATTCAGGTGATGCAGGGCGACGTGATGTGGGATGTGTTGAAAAAGGTGGAAAACAACAATCCCAAGAAGGAATATTACCTCACCGGTGTGGTGAAGGTAATCCACGATCTGGGCATGAAAAACCATGCGGTGGTCACCGCCGATACCCCGGAATACTGGGGCGTCAATACCATGGAAGAATTGGAACGGGTGGAAGAATATCTGAAGAAAAACGGCTGATCAATTGGAAAATGAATAAATGCCAAAAGAAAAAGCGTGCTTGCCCATCCCTTAAAGGGAAGAGAAGAGCGCGCTCTTTTTATACGGCGATGGCGGGGAAGATCCTCCCGCTTTTTGGATTATGCAGAAAGAGGATGCAAAAGGAATACCTGGTTGGGATATCCGAATTCTACCGTCAGTACATCCGCAACGAACCCGAATTTTTGATAAAGTGCCCTGGGGGCAATTCCTTTTTCGTCATTTTCCCGGAAGGTGGATACGGATATGGCTTTGGTTCTGTCCAGCTGCTTCAGGGCTTCGGTGAGCAGGCGGGAAGCAATGCCGCGCCTTCTGTGCAAAGGGGATACGCCCAGGCAGCATATCATATTCCGGCTGCGGGAAAACAACAGCACGCCGATGATGCGTCCCTGGTCATCTTTTTCGCACAGCGCCTGGGATTTGCTGATGAACCGTAAAACAGTCTTTCGGTGCTCCGCAATTTTTTCATCGGTTTCCAGGCCGGGAAAATTCCAGCTGATCTCTTCAACAAGACGCATCCAAAGATCGATATCATCCTTTTGCCCCAATTGAATCCTCATGTTAGCATTCTCCCAAGTGCAGATTCATTGGGGATATTGTATCACAGCCGCAAAAAAACGGCAAGCCATGCGCGTGATCGTGCTGATGCAATGAAAAAATCGTAAGCAGCATCAATCCCCCGATTGCCAGAAAAGGGAAAGGGCGTCGGCGGCGGGCACGGAGGGCGATTCTTTTTCTTCCTTGCCAAAGAGCAGATCGCTGATATCCTGCCACAGGGTGCGGCCGGTGGAGGGAGATTTGGCCCTGGCCACCTGTACTGCCTGTTTGCCCTCCAGCAGCACCCCGTTTTCCAGCAGTTCCGAATTGATGGGAATGATGCGGTAGGTATATTCCACCCCCAGCTGTGCCCGGGTATCGGTATAGCGCAGGGTCTGGCCGGCGGAACCGTACAGCTCATTGAGGATGATGCATTCCCCGATGGCGTCCCGCTGGATGCGGTAAAGGCCGTTATCCGCTGCGGTGATCACCAACACCGGATTGCCCCCTTCATTATGGGTCACATAGAAGGCGGAGGGGGTGCGGGGGGCATTCCAGACATTGGATTCCTTGGTGGGCCGGTTGGAGGAAAGGAATGCCTCTGAATAGGAATAGGAGGTGGGGGTGAGGGAGGAGGAGAGCATGGGCTCCCCGGCCACTTCGATGGATTTTTTATCAATCTTCAGCCAGACGATGTTATCTGCCTTCAGGAATTCCGGCTTTTTCTGGTTGGCATAAACTGCCTTGAAATATTTTGCGGCCAGGCCGGCAGTGTAATCCCCGCCGGATACCCATCCCTGCATTTTGTGGCTGTCATCCGGATTATCAAAGCCCATCCAGAAAGCGGTGGAAATTTCACTGTTGTAGGCGGCCATCCAGATATCCCGGTTGCCGCCGCTCTTCATATTGACGGTGCCGGTCTTTCCTGCCACAGGGGTGCCGGAGGCGGAAAGCTTGGCGCCGGTGCCGGAGGTAGTGACGGATTGCATCATGCTGGTCATGAGGAATGCGGTTTGGGGCGATAATACGCGCTTTCCGAATCCTTCATGCTGATAGAGAATATTGCCCTGGGCGTCCTCGATCCGTTCAATGAAATAGGGGGCGTGGAAGATGCCGCCGTTGGCAAAGGGCGCATAGGCGGCGGCCAGCTGCACAGGGGAAACGCCATAGGTCATGGAGCCCAAGGCCAGGGACAGGTTCCAGTCCCGGTCATCCAGCTCAATGCCCGTCTTCTGCAGGTAATCCCGGGCGGCGGCCACGCCGATTTTATCCATCAGATAGACGCAAGCCACATTCAGACTGTTTTTCATGGCGGTGCGCAGCGTTACATTGCCGTAGTAGAGATTGCCTGCGTTCCGGGGGGAATAATTGCCGAATTTCCTGGGGGTATCCTCCAGGACGCTGGCGGTCATATAGCCAAAGGATTCGATGGCAGGGGCATAAACCGCCAGAGGCTTGAGGGCGGAGCCGGGCTGGCGGCGCATCTGGGTAGCCCGGTTGAGCCCCCGCTGCACCTGATAATTGCGCCCGCCCACCACCGCCCGAACGGCGCCGGTATTTACGTCCACGGAGGCCATGGCCCCCTGGGCCTGGGTGCCGTCGGAAGCGTCGGCAGGAAAATTGGAGGCGGAAAGAAACTGGGTATCGATGATATCCTGCTGCCGGGTGTCCAGCGCGGTATAGATGTGATAGCCGCTGCCCAGCAGTGTTTCCGCCTGAAGGGAGAGCAGTGCCTCCGCCTCATCCATTACCGCATCCATATACCAGCCGTATTTTGGGGTATAGGTGCTTTGGGGGATGGGGGTTACATCCTGGCTGAGGGCTGTCTGCCATGCGCTTTCGGTAATCATGCCGTTATCCTTCATGACGGAAAGAATATATTCCTGCCGCTTCCTGTTGGCTTCCGGGTTCAGATGAGGGGCATAAGCGGACGGGGCCTTGATGATGGCTGCCAGACATGCGCCCTGGGCGGCTGTGAGCTGACTGGCGGGAACACCGAAGTAGCTTTGGGCGGCGGCCTCAATGCCGTAAGCGCCCCGGCCGAAATAAATGTAATTCAGGTACATTTCCAGGATTTCATCCTTGGTACAGGCCCGTTCCAATTGAATGGCCAGCCAGATTTCTTCCAGCTTTCGGGCGATGGTCTTTTGGGAACTCAAATGGCTCAGCTTCACCAATTGCTGGGTGATGGTGCTGGCCCCTTCGGAGTAATCGCCGCTGCGCAGGTTGGCCATCACGGCCCCGAAAATCCGCACGATATCAAAGCCGCTGTGATCGTAAAAGCGCAGATCCTCCGCCGCCAGGAAGGCATTCTGCACATCCTTGGGAACAGAAGAAAGGGGCACCGAAACACGGTTTTCGCTGGTCTGGATGCGGGTGAGGAAATTGCCTTCCCGATCATAAATGGCGCCGGTCTGGGGAATATTCCGGATTTTGTCAAGGTCCAGCCGCTGCCAATTTCCGACATCGAAAACAAAGTAAAATGCGGCGCATCCGACGGCGGTCAGGCATATGAATACGATCAGCAGCGTCCGGAAAGGACGCCGCTTTTTCCGCCCCTCCAGCCGCTCCAGGTCTTTGCGGGCCTGCGCTTCTTCCGCCCTGTTCATTTTTTCCATGCTCCGGCTCCATCTGCCCCTGCCCATGCACTGCATCCTCCCCGCTCATGATCTTCTTCCATTTTGCCCAGGCAGAAGCTGGTTTAAGCCTGTTATTTCATGGCATGATGGCGGAATGTACCATGGACGGCCGTATGGTGAAACAGTATACTGGATTTGCACGCAGGGATGCAGCCCTGCGGAGCAGGGAGGAAAATTTGCATGAAATGGAAAAATTGGAAGGGCGGCCTGGTATTTGCCATGCTGGGCTTGCTGATTCTTCTGTGCCTGATGGACGGAAAACGAAAGGAGATACATCCCCTGACGTATGTGCAATTCTGGCAAATGGCGGAAGATGGTTTGGTTCAGTCGGTAACGGTGGGGGAAGGGGAAATGTGGCAGGCCACGCTGCAGGACGGCACCCTTGCCCGCACCCCCAATCCCAGGGCCATAGATGGAAAGGAACGCCTGCTTTCTCTGGGCGTTGACGTAAAGGAACAGGCGGCCGGCGGCGGGCCTGGGCTGTGGCTGGCTTTGGGGCTGGGCTTTTTTCTGCTGCTGGCATTCCGGGGCAAGGGAAAGGGCGCCAGCATGGGCTTGCAAAAATACGCAGCGGTGCAGGCGGATGAAACCATCCCCGACATTACCTTCCAGGATGTGGCGGCGGCGGAAGATACCCTGCAGAATATGCGGGATCTGGCGGATTTCCTTCGGGACCCCCAGCGTTTCGCCCGCTGCGGCGCCCGGATGCCCCGGGGCGTGATCCTCTACGGCCCTCCCGGTACGGGAAAAACGCTGCTGGCCAAGGCACTGGCCGGGGAGGCCAAGGCACCTTTTTTTGCCATGAGCGGGGCGGATTTTGTGCAGGTATATGTGGGCGTTGGGGCGTCCCGGGTGCGGGAAGTGTTCAAAAAGGCCCGCAAAGCCGGCGGCGGCGTGATCTTCATCGATGAAATTGACGCCATTGGGAAGAAACGGGATAACGGAAACGATGAACGGGAACAGACCCTCAACGCCCTGCTTACGGAAATGAGCGGCTTTTCCACCCGGGAGGGGGTGCTGGTGCTGGCGGCCACCAACCGGCTGGATACCCTGGATGGTGCGCTTTTGCGGGAAGGTCGCTTCGATCGCAGGATTGAAGTGGGCCTGCCGGACTACGAGGAGCGGCTGAAGATTCTTACGGTGCATGCCCGGAAAAAGCCCCTGTGCCCAAGCGTATCGCTGGAGGATATGGCCCGGGCCACCGCCCTCTTTTCCGGGGCGCAATTGGAAGCGCTGCTCAATGAGGCGGCCATCCGGGCTGCCCGCAGGGGCGGGGAAATCATTGAACAGAAGGATATGGATCAAGCCTTTTACAGTATAACCGTGGGCGAAGAGCGGCCCCGGCCCATGACGCAAGAAGAAAAGCGCATCACTGCCTACCATGAAGCGGGGCACGCCCTGCTCACCCGGATCCTGACTCCTTCCGTCTGCCAGGTGCGGCTCACTGTCATTCCCTCCTCCCGGGGGGCGGCAGGATATGCCATGAGCATCCGGCCGGATAAGATGCTGCACACCCGTAAGGAATTGATGCATATGCTGTGCACGGTACTGGGGGGACGGGCGGCTGAGGAGATGATTTTCGGTAAAGAAAACGTGACCACCGGCGCTGCGGGGGATTTGAAAAAAGCGGCGGAAATTGCCGGCGCCATGGCCGGGGAATTCGGTATGGGGGAAACCGGGGATGAAGGAACGGATAGGCGGCTGATTCAGCAGCAGGCCATGGAAATGGCGCTTGCCGTCCTGAAGGAACATCAGCATCGGCTTCATGCCCTGGCGGGAGCGCTGATGGAAAAAGAAACCCTGGATGAGGAAGAAATCCTGCATTGGACGGCATAATGAACGGATAATGCTAAAAACGTCATATTTCCGGCGTAATTTGGGGGTGGTCAAATGGAAGAATATCCTGTATAATGATAATACTAATGCAAAGGAGGCAAGGAAACTTGTTCAAGCGGATGTTGTGCCTGTGCCTGGCGATGGCCCTGTGCCTGGGTTGCGGTGTCCTGGCTGAGGAGGATACGTCTTCCGCCTATGTGCTGGCGGGGCTGGATATCTATGAAGGCCGGGATTGGCAGGAAAACGATTTTTTTGAGCGCATGGAAAGTATGACCGGCGTGAAGTTTACCTTCCGGCAGTATAAAACCAATGATGAGTGGACGAAGGCCAAGGCCGCTATGGAAAAAGGCGGGGATCTGCCCGACGTGCTCTTCAAGGCCAATCTTTCCCAGGCGGAGCAGATGGACATGCTGGAAAAGGGCGTGCTCATTGATCTTGCCCCCTATCTTGCGGAATATGCCCCCAATCTCTGGGCCATTCTGCAGCAGAATCCTGATTACCTGGCGGCGATTACTCTGCCGGGCGGTCAGATCGTTGCCCTGCCCCACATTCAGGATGTGCCCACCCAGAATTATCTGTGGATTAATGAGGAATGGCTGAAAACCCTGAAGCTGCAGGCCCCCACCAATGCGGATGAACTGGTGAAGGTGCTGACCGCTTTCAGGGATCAGGATCCCAACCGCAACGGTAAGCAGGACGAAATTCCCCTTTCCTTCCTGGGGCCTTTCGACCTGAAATTCCTGGGCCATGTTTTCGGCCTGATCGCTAATGACTACAACGTGTTTGAAGCGGACGGCCAGGTGCGCTTTATGCCCCTGGAAGAAGATTACCGTCTCTTTGTGACCTGGCTCAAGGATCTTTATGACGCCGGTCTCATCGATCGGGACGGTTTCTCCAAAGTGGACGCTATGCGGCAGATTACCGATGACAAGACGGATCTTACCTACGGCATCGTGCTTACCAATTCCATCACCAATCTGGTGAAGGTATCCTCTGCCAGCCAGTATAATATCATGCTGCCCCTGGAATACAACGGTGTGCGCAGCTACAGAAGCCTTACCGATAAGGTGATCCGGGGCGCCTTTGCTATTACCAGCGCCTGCGAGCATCCCGGTGAGCTGCTGGGGTGGGTGGATACCCTCTATACGGAAGAGGGCGCCATTCTGGCCACCATCGGCATGGTAAATGAAGATTATGTGGTGGATGGGGACGGAACCTGGCGGTATCTGGATTCGGTGCAGGGCAATCCTTATTTCGTAAACTTTGCCCTGATCGATGGGGTGCCCTACTATCCGGGGATCCAGTCCGGCGATTTCCAGCAGCGCATCAGCGGACTGACGGCACAGCAGCTGGCGCCATTGAAGAAGCAGGTGGAAGTGCTGCCCTATCTGGTGCGGCCCTTCCCGGTATATTCCCTCACCCATGCTCAGGAGGCGGAGATTGCGCCCCTGCAGAATCAGATCGGCTATTATGTGGATATACAGCTGGCCCGGTGGGTGCTGGGTGAAGAGGAAATCAGTGATGCATCCTTTGCTGCCTTTGAACAGCATCTGATGGATCTGGGCCTGAATGAATTTATGGCCTTCTGGCAGAACGTACTGGATCATAATTGAGGAGGAAACAAAAGATGGATTGCTATGCCCAGATGCTTGCTCAGCTCAAGCGCCCCCCGGCTATGGAACGTTTTGCCCGGCTGTACGGCCATGGGGAAGGAAAGCTGGCCCGGCATCTCACCCGATATACCCAGCTGGTGAAGGTTCATGAGGATCTGTTCCACGCCAATGAAAAGGCCCTGTACCTGGTCAGCGCCCCCGGCCGCACCGAAATCATCGGCAACCATACCGACCATAATAACGGCCGTGTGCTGGCCGCTGCCGTGAATCTGGACTGCGTGGCTGCCGTTACGCCCCGGGATGACAATATGGTGCGCGTCCACAGCGAAGGCTTCCCGGTGATCGAGCTTTCCCTGGATGATCTTTCTGTAAGGCCTGAGGAAGAAGGCACCTCCGCCGCGCTGGTTCGGGGCGTTGCCCACGGCATGGTGAAGAACGGCTACAAAATCGGCGGTTTTGATGCTGCCGTTACCTCCGATGTGCTGGGCGGCAGCGGACTTTCCTCCTCCGCCGCTTATGAAGTGATGATTTGCGCCATTTTGGATACCCTGTATAATGGCTTTGTGATGGATCATATCCTCCGGGCCCAGATTGCCCAGTACGCTGAAAATGTATACTTTGGCAAGCCCTCCGGCCTGATGGATCAGATGGCATCCTCCACCGGCGGCCTGGTGACCATTGATTTCCGGGCGGAGCCTGAGGTGCAGCCCCTTTCCTTCGGCTTTAATGAAGCGGGGTATTCCCTGGTTGTGGTCAATACCAGGGGCAGCCATGACAATCTGACCCCGGAATACGCCTCTGTTCGCCAGGAAATGCAGCAGATTGCCGGCTTCTTTGGGGAAGAGGTGCTGCGCAAGGTGAGGCCGGAGCAGTTTCAGCAGAATATCGGTCCTCTCCGTGAAAAATTTGGGGAGCGGGCTGTGCTGCGGGCCATGCATTTCTTCGATGAAAATGAACGGGTGAAGCAGATGGTGCATGCTGTGCGGATCAATGATCTGGCCGCTATGTTTGATAATGTGATCGGCTCCGGGGAAAGCAGCTGGATGCTGCTGCAGAATGTGCATCTCCCCGGCATTCATCAGCCCCTGTCCCTGGCCCTGGCCATGGCGGCGAATATGCTGCGCGGCAAGGGCGCATGGCGGGTGCATGGGGGCGGCTTCGCCGGCACTACGCTGAACTTTGTACCCAATGAGATGGTGGATGAATTTGTGGCCCGGATGGAAGCGGTGTTTGGGGAGCACGCCTGCTACGTATTGGATGTGCGGCCCGAAGGCGCGGCGCTGGTGTTCACTTCTCACGAATAAATATTGTGCTGTCTCTCCATCCGCTTCCCTGGAGGCGGATGGATTTTTCATGAGGAAACGGGGTGAAGGATGATGGGTGGCGCTGTGGGCGCCCTGGCCGGCGGCGGCATGCTGCTGTTGATTGTGCTGCTGGTGGGTGCATTCTGCCGGGAGATGGGATGGCTGAAGGAAAAGCGGATGGGCCGTCTGTTGAAATGCCTGGCGTCTGTGATGGGGGCGTGTATCGTGTACCGATTGGCGGGGGCACTGATGCATTTCGTCACCTACGGCCCAACGGGAGACGTCACCGAGTACCATATTATTTTTCTTACCAGGGAACTGACGGAAATGTATCGGGCGCTGAACGCCCCCTTTTTCCCGGGACTGCTCAGGGGAGTATTTGTCTATGCTGCCCATGGCCTGGGGAAGATGCTTTTCGACCAGTATCTGCTGGCAGGGGAAGTGCTCGCCTTTGCCTGTGTATTTTCCGGAACGGCGCTGATTCAGGCTCGGCTGGATGGACTGATTGGGGAAAAAGGGGCGGATCAGGCGGGGTTCCTTGCGCTGTGCCTGCCCGTTTCCGTGTTCCTATTCCTGCCCGGCTGGGGGCCGGTGGCGTATGTGCTTTTTGCATTGGCATTCTTTATCCTTGGCCGGTGGCTGCCGCGGCGGGAATATGCCCTGCCGGAGCCGGGATACGGCCTGCTGTTGGCGCTGTCCTCTGTGCTGGCTGCAGTGATGGTGTATTGCCTGGTGACGGGCCGACTGATGTAGGAGGCGGGCATGAAGAAAAAAATCGGTGCCTCATGGCGCGCATGGCTGCTGGTTGCGGGGCTGAGCCTGGGAATTCATTATCTGATGCTGGTGATCGCCCAGATTCTGCTGCACGGGTCCTTCTCCTTTGCTGGGCTTGGGCAGCTGATCAACGAACGGCTGACCCAGCCCGGGGACGCGGTGCGTTATCTGGATATTGCGAGGAATGGTTATGTGGCAGCGGGGGAAAATGCCATCAATCTGGTGTTTTATCCCCTGTATCCTTTACTGATCCGCATATGTTCCTGCCTGGGCGGGGATATGGGCGTGATCGGCATGATAATTTCTCAGGTATGCCTTGCAGGGGCCTCCGTTTTCCTATATGAATTGGTGCTGCTGGACGGAGACAAAAGAATGGCATGGGACGGGGTGCTGCTGCTGAACCTTTACCCCTTTTCCCTGTTTGCCATGGGCGTGTTTACGGAAGGCTTGTTTTTGCTATTAACGATTTCCTGTATGTACGCCATCCGGAAAGGCAATTTCCTCTGGGCAGGAATTGCGGGATTCTTCTCGGCGCTTACCCGAACCCAGGGGATGCTGTTGATTTTTCCGGCAGTGTATCAATGGATCGTCCTCCGTTTCGGCGGGGAGAAGAGCAAAATGCGCTGGAAAGATCTGGGGCTGCTGCTGATTCCCGGGGGGTTTATCCTGTATCTTGGGATCAACTATTCGCTTCATGGCAACCCGTTCAAATTCCTGGAATACGAAGCGGCGGAGCCATGGTATCAGACCACGGAGTGGATCGGCCGGAATATATCCTTGCAATACGACCAGGCCCATGAGTTACAAGGGCTGGGCCTTACGATTTATTGGGTACAGATTGCGCTGTATTTTATTTTCCTGAGCGTGCTGATTTATGGTCTGTTCAGGAAAGAAAAGATGATTTATCTTTTATACGGCGGCGTCTATCTGGGGTTCACCTATCTTTCGGGCTGGATGATCAGCGGGGGCAGGTATATGCTGGGCTGTTTTCCGGTGATGATGATCCTGGCCAAAGGAAAGGATGACTGGAAGCGCAGATTGCTGCTAATGGGAGCGGGAATGCTGTTTTTTGCGTATAGCCTGTTTTATCTGATGGGTCATGCCATTATGTAGCACGCTTGACAGCCGGATAAAAAACGGGATATAATGCCTTGTTACCATATCGAGGAGAGATTTTTATGACGATTGCCACCCATTCCGCCGAAGAAACCAGGGCACTGGGCAAGGCGCTTTCCGCCTATTTACAGGCAGGGGATATTGTGCTGCTCCAGGGGGATCTGGGGGCGGGCAAGAGTGAATTTGCAAGGGGCGTAGCCAGGGGCCTGGATATTCAGGGCCCGGTGCCCAGCCCATCCTTTACCATCCTCAATGCCTATGATGAGGGCCGCATTCCTCTGTATCATTTTGACTGGTACCGGCTGGAAAGCGCCCAGGAGATTTACGAAATGGGCATGGATGAGCAGTTGGGCGGCGACGGCATTGCCCTGATCGAATGGAGCGAGAGGGCAAAGGAGTGCCTGCCGGAAAGATTGCTGGAAATTGTTATTCACACCATCGATGAAAGCACAAGGGAAATATCCTTTATCCCTCATGGTGGATTTCCCTTTCAGGAGGAAATGCTTCAATGATTTTGCTATGTATTGATACTTCCGGGCCGGTGGCAGGGACGGCGATCATGCAGGATGGGGTGATCCGCTATGAGGGAATGGCCCTCAATTCCTTTACCCATTCCCAGTCCATCCTGCCCATGGTGGAGGAGGCCTACCTTCGCACCGGCCTGAAAATCGAAGATACGGATTATTTTGCGGTAACGGTAGGCCCCGGCTCCTTTACCGGGGTGCGGATTGGGGTCAGCACGGTGAAAGGCCTGGCCCATGCAGGGAATAAGCCCTGTATTGCCGTGGATGCGCTGGAGAGCATGGCAAATGGCGTGACGCCCTTTTCCGGTATTATCTGCCCCATCCAGGATGCAAGGGCAGGCCAGGTGTACGGCGCTGCTTTCCAGGGGGAAACCATGCAGCGGCTGCTCCCCGATGAACCCATCAAGCTGGAGGATTACCTGGAAAAGGTATCTGCCTTTGGGGAACGGATGCTGTTCCTTGGGGACGGAATGCCGGTGCATAAAGAAAGAATCGCCGAAATCCTGGGGGACAGGGCGATCTTTGCCCCTGCCCATCTTTCCTTCCTGCGGCCGGCTTCTGCGGCTTATCTGGCCTGGCAGAAGCGGGATCAGGCGATTTCCTATCTGGATTTGCTGCCATTGTATCTGAGGGCGCCCCAGGCGGAAAGACAAAAGAATCTGAAGGAGCGGGGCCATGAGTGAAGTGATTATTCGCAGAATGACGATGGATGATGTGGTTGCCGTCCACGCCATCGAGGCGGCTACCTTTCCCAAGCCCTGGTCAAAAGAAGATTTTGAAAAGGAAATGACCCAGAATCGCTGCGCCCGGTATCTGGTGGCGGAAGAGGATGGAAATGTGATCGGCTTTGCCGGGGCCTGGATTGTGCTGGATGAGGCCCATGTAACCAACATCGCCGTGACAAAGGAATGCCGGGGCCGGGGCATTGGGAAGATGCTCACCGAAGGACTGATGCAGTATGCCGCCAATCTTGGGGTGGTGTATGCCACGCTGGAGGTGCGTAGAAGTAATATCGTGGCCCAGAACCTGTATAAGAAGCTGAATTTTGAATATGTGGGTGTTCGCAAGCGCTATTACGAGGATAACGGCGAGGACGCCTTCCTCTACTGCTGTCAGCATATGCCTTCTCCTGATCCGGATTTTGAGGAAGAAGAATCGGTGAGCGAGGAATAACCGGGAATTTATCTGAGACGCAACTGCACTGTCAGTTGCGTTTTTTTGTAATGAAACTTGACAAAATCAACAAACAATGCTATTATAATGTCGTAAAAGGAAAAAAATAAACCATAAACACAGCATTTGGAGGCGATTCCAATGGTTTGAGGGGCATACCTGTGGTTTCAACAGGATGAAAAGATGTGTGCGCTGTATGTTGCCGGTCGGGGAGGGGTGCCGCCCCGTCTGATACGAATCCGAGCAAAGGAGGAGAAGAAAATGAAACGATTGCTGCCCCTTGTAATTGCGCTTTGTTTACTCTCCGCTCCGGCCCTTGCATGGCTGGAATTCCCGGAGGCCACCGCCATCGATACTCCTGCCGAGATAGGAATTTTTCAGCAGTATGCTCATGATCTGCTGGGGATTGATATTCCCGAGGATGGGGAATGGCTGCTGATCGGAGAAGATGAATACGCAAAAGAGTATGTATGCCGGATGGAGCTGCCGGAAAAACAGCAGAGCATTCAGCTGAGCATCAGCGTTCAGCCTGGCGGGAAAACCATGATCAGCGTCTATCGCTGGCAGAGCGATGGGGTGACTTACCTTCCCGCCAGCGACGCCCGTGATCTGCCCCTGAAAGAGCAGCTGGAGCGGATGTATGCCTCCCCGGCCATGGCGCAATCGCCGCTGGTTAAAGTGCCCGCAGATTGCCAGGTGATTTATTCGGATGTCGGCACCGTATATATGCCCATCGGCGCGGCGCCCCATCATAACGGGATGCTGCTGAAAACCGCTGCGGTAATTCTGGGCGGGGATTGGACGTACGGCAATTGCGTGCTGGAAATTTACTGGGATCCGGCTGAGGAGGAACTATGCTGTGCGGAGGTTACGCCCATTCATATTCCGTGACGGCCGAAAAGTTTTTCGCAAAAATTTCTTGACAGAACGCCTGCTTGCGCATATGATATGGAACGGTTCTGCTGATTTTTAGGAATCGAGGCGTATGCTGCATGGCGGATTGTGCTGCCCATTCTGTGAATCAGCGCCCTGAAAAAGGGCGCTTTGTTTCGTTTTTAAAAAAGAATGCGGTGCTGGTGATCGCCTTTCTGGCGGCGGTGATTTCTGCCTTTCTGGTGCCGCCGGACGGAGAATATCTGGGCTATTTCGATGTGAAGACCCTGTGCTGCCTCTTTGGCACGCTGGCGGTGGTCTGCGCCCTGAAGAATATCCATTTCTTTTCCATCCTGGCCAGCCGGATTATTCAACTAACGGGCAATTCCCGGATTGCAGCGCTGACGCTGATCTATATCACCTTTATCGGCTCCATGCTTATCGCCAATGATATGGCGCTGATCACTTTCCTGCCCCTGGGGTATTACGTTTTTTCCGTAACCGGCCGGAAGGATGAAGTGGCAACGGTATTTATCCTGCAGAATATCGCCGCCAATCTGGGGGGCATGCTCACCCCCTTTGGCAATCCCCAGAATCTGTATCTGTATCAGCGGTTCAATATCCCCACCGGGGAATTTATGGGCATCATGTTCTTTCCCTTCCTGATTTCTGTGGCGTTGATTACCGCCTGCTGTTTCCTGGTGCCCCGGCACAGCCTCAGGGTCAGTCCCAAGATGGATGAGTGCCTGCCCGCCGGCAGAACGGCCATCTATATTGTGCTTTTTGCCCTTACCATTGCGATGGTGTTCCGCCTGCTTCCTCCCTGGCTGGTGCTGGTGATTGTGGTGGGGGCGCTGGTGATCA
>SVGR01000147.1 GCA_015056265.1 Clostridiales bacterium | reverse complement strand
CACCATGATCACTGTGATTGCGGTCACGATCATCACCATGATCA
The DNA here is from genome assembly GCA_015056265.1 of Clostridiales bacterium. Lineage (GTDB taxonomy): Bacteria > Bacillota > Clostridia > Christensenellales > Aristaeellaceae > RUG563. Next base: position 3,902 of record SVGR01000147.1, on the reverse strand, counting down.
CTGTGATTGCAGCCACGATCATCACCATGATCACTGTGATTGCGGTCACGATCATCATCACCGCCCCCTGCCCACCTATATCAAGCGCCAATCATAATAAATCAAAACGCTTGGCAGATTTGCCCGGCGTTTTTTCGTGGAGCCGCCCTTGCACCTTCCCCCCTCCTCACAGAACAGGCTGATGACGATATGGGAGATCCTGCCGAAGGCGATGCCGCAGAAAACGGCGGTGAGCCCAGTACGGCCCCCAGCGGGCGCACCGGCATTCACCTCGCTGAAGGTGGTGACAGTGGATGTTCCATAGACGGCGCCGACGGTGGTGGCGATGGTCAGCGCCAGATTGGCGGCGCCGTGCTGAGCGGTATAGGCGGAAAAATCAAAGCCCTTCTTGAAGACGGTAAACAGCGATTCCCGGCCGAAATCCTGGAAGGCCTGGAAGGGGCTCATCAGGGTGATATCCAGTCTGGCATAAATATCCTTCACCGTCAGCCCCAGCAGATAATGCAATCCCATGCCCCCACGATGCCGATGAGCACCGCGCCCCAGATTTTCTTATAGGCTATGATCACAATGGCCAGAAAGATGCACAAGGTGACGATCAATTCGGTTTTTATCGTGGTCTTCCGCTCTTTCAGCTTAAAAAGCGTTCCTTATGCATTCTCCTTTTGTACTAAGACTGCACTTAATATATCATATTTTCCACATTTTCAATTCAGCCAGCATATTTTCTGCATACAAAAACGGCTGCACGCCTTATGCAGCCGTTTCCATATAACATCAGGGATTGGGATACACCAGATGAACCTGATAGGCGCCCAGCCGTTCTATCCGATTCCGGTCAAAGGCGACCATCCCTGGCTCAATCACCCGAAGCATCTGCTTATGATTATTCTTATATTCATCCTGTGTGCGGGCAAAGGAATCCAGGATATACAGGGTATCATCAGTGGCCGCACAAAGGGTCAGCGCATGGCCGCCGGAAGTGAATACATTGCCATCGCCGCCCACCATGAAGACAGCCATGGCCCCTTCCTTCTCCACTGCACGGGCAGCCTTCTGGATGGTCACATTATATTCGTATCTCAATCCGAAGTGCCTCATCAGCTTGCCGAACATATACAGCGTACCGCAGGAATAATTCTGATCCTTATTGTTGCCCGAATAATAAGAGCCTATCACCAGGCACAGATATTTATCAAAATCCTGGGCTGTTGTGATCCGAAAGCGGCTATGGGTATGATCACATTCATATCGGTTCATAGAGCAGGGGCAGATATAGAATCCATCTCCCTTCCAGGAAATGCCGGAAAGAGAGGGCAGCTGATTCCGATCCACCATATTGGCGATCAGATTGGCAGTGGCTGTAGGAACGCATCCGGCGCCGGAAAAACTGGGATGATTATTCTTGAGATGGGGGAAATGAAACACCATTTGCCCCCAGGTAGGATCATTCTGTGCATAATAGCGGAATGTACCCACACCCGGGGCTTCCCGATAGCCGGATATCATCATGGAATCATCAATCTGATCGATTGCCTTGGGCTTTTCCTTGCCATAGGCAGGAAGCAGAACCGACATAAACAAAATCAGCGCCAGAAAAAAGGCAAGGATCTTAACCCGCAAAGACGATCACCCCTTATCAGCATTGCTCTCATTATATCAAATTACAATTTTTTTCACAAGGGATATCCGCAGCCGAAAAGCAGGAAAAAAACCAAAGGGATACACTTGCCCCCGGCCTTATGCCTTGCATTCCATGCCAAAATGCTTTACAATGCATATGTCCCGCGATCGTTTCGGGGCAGAGTAGCGTTTGGCGCGTCAAGTGTTCATGGACGGGGAGTTGCCATGAAACGAAGCCGGCTTTCCCGGCGCGGTGCCAAATGCGCATCCCGCTGCTTCGCTGCCTCCTGCGACGGGGAAATTTTCCTGTGCAAAGGAGGCTTTTTTCTATGCTGAAACTGAGAAAACTGAAAACCAAGGAATTGACCGCCCTTTCCCTGCTTATCGCCCTCAATGTGGTGATGGCGGAATTGCTGAAGCTGAAAATCATCCCCGGGGTGCTGGAATTATCCTTCGGCTTTATCCCCATTGCGGTGACGGCCATGCTGTTCGGCCCGATGGGGGCCATCGTGGTATCGGTGGCGGCGGATATCATCGGCGCGCTGCTTTTCTCCGGCAGCAGCTTCTATTTCGGCTATACCCTCACCGCCCTGTGCACCGGCCTTTTCTATGGGCTGCTGCTTTATAAAAAGCCGCTGCCCCTGTGGAAAATGCTGCTGGCCCAGGGCCTGGTATCCCTCATCTGCTATGCCGGGCTCAATACCCTGTGGGCATGGGATATGGGCTTTGGCAGAAGCATGGAATATGTGAAAACCCGGCTGATCGTGAATGCCGTGGCCTATCCCGTCTATTGCGGGGTGATCTTTGGCATGAACAAATATCGGAAAGTATTGGAAAAGGCGGTGAAATAATGGCGGATTTTGATGCAATCCTGCAAGGCCTGAAGGCGCTCTATCCCGATGCCGGGCCGGAACTGAATTTTACCAATCCGTACGAAACGCTGGTGGCCACCATCCTCTCCGCCCAGTGCACCGATAAAAGGGTGAATATGGTCACCCCCGCCGTGTTCCGGGATTTCCCCGATCCCGCCGCCATGGCGCAAACCACCCCGGAAATCCTCTTTCCTTATGTCAAAAGCTGCGGCTTTACCTCCAAAGCGAAAAATATCGTGGCCGCCTGCAAAATCATTGTGGAAAAACACGGCGGAAAAATCCCCTCCACCATGGAGGAGCTGACCGCCCTCCCCGGCGTGGGCCGGAAAACCGCCAATGTGGTGCTGGCCAACGCCTTCCATGTGCCCGCCATCGCCGTGGATACCCATGTGTTCCGGGTCAGCAACCGGCTGGGCCTGGCCAATGCCAAATCTGTGGAGGAAACCGAAAAACAGCTGATGCAGAATATCCCCCGTGAGGATTGGCGGGACGCCCATCACTGGCTCATCTTCCACGGCCGGCGGGTATGCCATTCCCAGCGGCCCGATTGCGCCAATTGCACTTTGCGGCCTTTGTGCAAAAAAGCCCAGCAGGACGGATAAGATGACCAAGGCAGGGGGCTCTGCGCCCCCTGTACCCTGCACCAGGGATTTCATCCCTGGACCCATTTTCCGGACAGATCAATCGAAAGAAACAAACGCTTTCCCGGTGGGGCGAGAAGATATTTTCTTCCTCCACGGGCTGAACGAAAACGTAAAAAAGGCGAGAAAGAAAGCAAGCTTTCTCCTTCGCCTTTTTTCGTTTTCCCCGGATGCTTTGCATCCGGCTGGCGGCAGAATGCCGCCTGCCCGTGGAAGGGCGCATCTGTATCCGTTCCCTTAGCTTCACACGCACACTAGATGATAAAAGAAATACCAGCAATATCGTGTAGTGCGGGGTGCAGGGGGATCATCCCCCTGCCCGCCGGAGGCCGTAACCCAGCCTCAGAGCCCCCTGCTGCGTTACTTACACTCAGGAAGGCAGCTGAATGCCGGCTTCCTTAGCGCATTCCACAAGTTTATCCAGCGCTTCGATAATCTGTTCGGGCTGGTGTTCGGAAATGACGCAGAAGCGGAGCCTTGCCTTATTCTTGGGCACGGCGGGATAGACAGCCGGGGGCACGAACACGCCCTTTTCCCGGAGCATATTGGAAAGGAGGAAGGCATCCTCATCCTTGCCCACCATGATGGGGATGATAGCGGTTTCCCCGGCCAGGCAGGTATTGAAGCCCCGCTTATGGGCCTCCTCCACAAAGCATTTGATATTGCGGGCCATCCGCTCCATAATGGAAGGATCGCTTCTGAGCAGCCGGATGGCGGCCAGGGACGCCGCAGCCAGGGGCGGGGACATGCCCACCGAGAACACGAA
>SVGR01000146.1 GCA_015056265.1 Clostridiales bacterium | reverse complement strand
CGGGGGATCAGATGGCCTTCGTTATCCATATTCATCAGGGGGCACAGCCGCAGCATGGTGCCCAGGAAGCCGGCGGTACGGGAAATGCGGCCTCCCTTGACGAAGAAGGTGAGATCGGTGGAGAAGAACCAGTGATGCAGCTGCAGCCGGTTTTTTTGCGTCCAGTCTGCAAGGGCGGCGGCGTCCATCCCGGAATCTCTCAGATCCGCCAGCTTATCCATCAGCAGCCCGAAGCCGGAGGAAGCGCCCAGGGAATCGATGACATAAATCTTCCGCTGGGGATATTTTTTTGTCAGTTCTTCGGCAGCCAGACGGGCAGAATTGCAGGAGCCGGAAATGCCCGAGGACAGGCAGACGTGCACAATATCCTGGCCATTTTCCAGGAAAGGGGTGAAATAGGCGGTATATTCGCCCTCATTGACCTGAGAGGTTTTGGTGTCCGCCCCATCCCGCATGGCCTGATAGAAATCCGGGAAGGAAATGGACTGGCCCAGATCATCGGCATACTGCTGATCATTCAGAGAAAAATGGAAGCAGATGTAGGAGATATTTCGGGATTGGAAATGGGCTGCGTTCAGATCGGCGGTGGAACAGCAGCTGAGGACGTAATTGTTCATGGGGGGATCCTCCTTTGTTTATGGCTGTGTACGTGCGGATTGCGGCGAATTTCTTTTCCAAAGTTCCACCTGATGGGCGATGAGCCGTTTCCGGTTTTCATCCCGTCCAAGGGGAGAACCGGGCAAGCCCAGTAATTCCGTTCCCAGGTGATAGAGCATCATGGAATCCAGCGTTTCAGCAGCGGCATCAAAATCCATGGGCTGGATTTCCCCGGTGGCAGACCGGGCCCGCAGTAGATTCAGGAACCATTGCTGCCGGGCGGAGATCATGCCGGTGAACAATTCGTAGGGCACCAGATCCCGGACGGGCTGCTGCTGCAAGAGCAGGCGGAACAGATCCTGGTGGCTCATGACGGCCTTGCGGATGGCCTGGTACAGCATTTCAATCATGGCATCCAGGGGAACATCGCACACCATTTCGTTGAGTCGGTTCAATTCTCCTATCAAGGCAGTGAAATTTTCCAGCACGATGGTCTGGATCAGTTCTTTTTTGCCTCCGGGGAAATAATGGTATAAAAGGCTGTCTGCCACCCCCAGGTGGGTGCATAGGGCATGGACAGACGTTTCGGCGTATCCGTTGCGGGAAAACAGCTGCAGGGCGGCTTCCATCAGCCGCTGCCGGCTTTCCAGGGCCTGTTCCTGCCGACGGGTCATGCGCTGTTCTTCCATGGATACACCTCCTTTACTGAACGAATATTCAGCGAAATTATAAGGGCATTTTTCTTCTTTGTCAAGAAAAAAACGGAAATTTTCCCACCGGCAGGAAAACGCTTGCACTGGAATTGAGCGTTATGCTATAATTGAAGCAAAGAAGCGGATTTTGCTTCAAAAATCGTATCGCATAGGAGAGTGTAGTCATGAAGAAGCGAATTTTTGCGTATGTGATTGCGCTGATGCTGGTGCTGGGTATGGCGCCCGTATTTGCCATGGGAGAAGAATTGGTGATCAGCCGGGAAGCGCTGGGGCTGCCGGATCTGGAAATCACCAGCGATACCGTAAAATACCTCACCTGGCAGAGCCAGAAGGAAGTGGATACTCTGGCTGCTAACCTGCTGATGCAGGAAATCTACGGTTGCAAGCTGCGGGTGGTGCGCACAACGTATTCCGAATTGCCCACGAAGGCGGCCAATCTGCGCCTGTCCAATAATTCCCCCGATCTGATCATGTTCCGCAATCATGAATTCCCCAGCTTCATTATTGAAGATGTGGCCATGGATATCACCGATTATCTGGATTTTTCCGATCCTCTTTTTGCCGGGCTGGAGGAGGCGGCCAATGCCTATGCCTATAAGGGCCGGTATTATGCCTATCCTGCCGGCAAGGTGTTCAACAACAATTACTTCTATTATTGGACCAGTTTCTTTGAAGATTTGGGCCTGGAAACTCCCATGGAACTGTATGAACAGGGAGATTGGACCTATTCCACCCTGCGGGAACTGATGAAGGAACTGGCGTTGGATGAGGACCGGGATGATGTTGTGGATACCTATGCTCTGGTGTTGACCCCCATGTGGTCCTTCTCCGCCTGCGGCGAGGATTTTGTCACCTACGATCCCGAAACCGGCCTCTACAGCAATAATATCCGCTCTGCTGCCCTGGCGGAATATTTCAACTTTATTTACGATACCGGTATCGCTGGGGATAACACCCGGCTGATGTCCCTGGAGGATACCTCCAGCTTTGCTTCCAAAAGCGCAGTGATGATGCTGGGCGAAAAATGGGTCATGGGCACATACTACGATGAGATTATGGATGGCGAAGTGGGCGTGGCCCCCTCTCCCAGGATGGATGGCGCCGATAAGCACTATGTGCAGGGCCGCATCGAAACCTTCTGGATTGGTAAGGACTGCAAGAATCTCAATGGCGCCCTGGCCTATCTGGCCTGCTGCCGGGCGGTGGAACTGAACCCCGAGCTTTCTCAGGTGCTGAAAGAAAGGGCTGGCCAGGATCCCCAGGTGTGGCCGGAGGAATATCAGTATTTCCGGAACGAACTGATGGATGATCCTGAAAAATTCACCATCCTCATTCCCCGGGTGTCCGGCGCCGGCAGCTGGGGGGATGATACCTTTGGCTTCTGGCATCTGCTTTCTGAAACGGTCCAGTTCGATAAGCCCTGGGCAACCGCGGCAGAGGAGCATTATCCCCTGCTTCAGGATTCCATCAACCAGGTCAACGGCATCTATGCCGATCAATAATTTCATCCAATCATCCGGCCGGAGGGAAAGTGAACCCTCCGGCTTATTTTTTTGTCTTCAGGGGAAAATGCGCTGCTTCTTCTGAAAAAAACAAAAGAAAAACAGGCGTGATGGCCCTGCAGGAGGCGGGATGGAGCGGGGAAAACAAAAGGCATGATTTCGCCCGGTGATAGAATAATCGCTGCGATGGACACATCGCATGAATGTTTCGGTCACCGGAAAATACAGGCAGGAAGACGGAAAACAAACGGAACGGAATATCGAGATACACCCGGCAGCGTTGACATGTGAAAAGCTGGGAAATGGCGCAAAATGGAGGGTTTGCGGGAAAATAAAATGAAAAAACATGAAAAAAATTTGAAAAAAGGGCGCAAAAATGCTTGCAATTTTCAGCTGGATGCTTTATAATGTGACTGTTGTCTGTTTATGGGATGATGTGGTAAGTTGCCGCTCCGGCCAGAGCGGGTAATTATCACGGACCAGCCGGGGCACGACCCCGACGAACGGACTCGAGCCGCAGGAATCCTGCGGAAGGCGACGGGCTTCCCTTGGGCTGAAAGCGCCCCCTGCGAAGCGCCCGATCCCAGTGGGGAAGACTCCCCCCGTTTAAGCCGTGAGTACGAAATCAAGGAGGAAAAAACATGGCCAGCCAGAAGATCCGCATCAAGCTCAAGGCGTACGAGCACAACCTCATCGACCAGTCCGCCGAGCGCATTGTGGAAACCGCCAAGCGCACGGGCGCCCGGGTATCCGGCCCCATCCCGCTTCCCACTGAAAAGGAGATCGTAACGATCCTCCGCGCCCCTCACAAGTACAAGGACAGCCGTGAACAGTTCGAACGCCGCACCCACAAGCGCCTCATCGACGTTCACAATCCCAATCCCCGCACCGTGGACGCCATGATGAAGCTCGATCTGCCCGCCGGCGTCGAGATCGAAATCAAGCTGTAAGGCAGGAGGACAATCATGAAAAAGGCAATCGTTGGTAAGAAACTGGGCATGACCCAGATCTTCCTGGCCGACGGCCGTCTGGTTCCCGTGACGGTCATCCAGGCAGGCCCCTGCACCGTGGTGCAGAAGAAGACCATGGAAAAAGACGGCTATGAAGCCATCCAGCTGGGCTTTGACAAGGTTCCCGAAAACCGCGTTGAAAAGCTCGTTAACAAGCCCGATGCCGGCCATTTCGCCAAGGCTGGCGT
>SVGR01000145.1 GCA_015056265.1 Clostridiales bacterium | reverse complement strand
CGGAGGTGCCTTTGGGCATGCAGCCCTTGCTTTGGGGGCTGATGTGCTGCTGCATGGCCCATGGACGGAAGAAGAACTGAAAGCGGCGGTTCGCAAGCTGATCCATATTCCTTTACCGGGCCTTGCCGCCCATACAGAGATGCAGCGAATGGAGATCGCCGGCGAGCTATTGGCTCAATTGGATGTGCCCGGTCAGCTGAAGGGCTGGAGGTATATCCAGTATGCTGCTGCGTGCTGCGCATGCTCCGGATTTCTGATGCAGGATTGGGGACGGAGGGTTTATCCTCTGGTGGCAAATCGTTTCGGCACATCCTCGGGAGCGGTGGAACGCGCGATTCGCACTGCTGTGGAAAACACCTGGCTGACGGGAAATCTGCAGGGGATCCAGCAGCTATTCGGTTTTTCTGTGGACGCAGACCGTGGAAAGCCCACCAATGCAGAATTCATTGCTATGCTGGCCGCCCATACGGCCAGGATACTGGATGGAAAGCTGCAGAAGGACGGCGGTATGTAACGGATACAGACACACCCAAAATGCTCTTGTGTATGACGGGCGCTGGCAGGAAAGACCGGAGGAATGAATCTTTCGGATATTGTTCTTCGAAAACACAGGTGAATAAATCTGTGTTCTTCCCTAGGGAACTTATGGAAACGAAACGACCACCCCTGCATTTCCGCGAATAAAGAAAAATCAAATAAATATGGCGAAAGAGAAAGAAAATTTTCTCCTTCGCCAACTTTTTTGCCTTTCTGGATGCGAATCATTCGTAGGATGATGGGGTGATGCTTTGCCCGCAGATCCGGCGCTAATCTTTACTGTTATCTCTTGCACCGGCGCAAAATACAGGGTAATATTGTTTCCTTATCCGAAGCAGGATCACGAGGAAATGCTGGCGGCAAGAGGGTATGACGGGGACCGCGAAGCCCACCGTTTTGTTTTACGCAGAGCGCAGCGCCCTATAATTCTCATCAGTTGGGCAGACGGATGGTAACGCCGGCGGCGAAGTCCTCGGGGGCCAGGCAGGGATTGACCCGAAGCAACGAGGCAATGGGCAGATTGTATGTAACAGCGATGGATTCCAGGGATTCATTTTCCCGGAGAGTGTAGGTGGTAGGCAGATTACAGGGCAGATTTGTTTCCGGTACGCATATTACATCTCCGCCCTTGAGTTCATCCAGGTTTTTATCGGCATTGGCGGTTTGAAGGGTATAATAGCTCAGATCATAGCGCAGCTGCAGATCGCTGGCGGTCTGGCCATTCTGGACAACGGTGCGGCGATTGGGCGGGCAGATATTTTCGGGCGTTTCCGGCTGTTCCGGGGTTTCATCGGAGGGACATTCGGGACAGGGGGGACAGATGGTTGGGTTTCCGTTGCCCTGATTATTGTCGGGGGTGTTTTCCTGATTGCCGGTTTGATTGCCGCCGGCATCCCCGGGATTTTGCGCTTCATTGCTGTATGGAATACAGAGAACGTCACCCACGGTAAGCCGGGAAGGGGGAATATCGGGGTTCGCTTCCAATAGATCCCGCAATTGGATGCCCAGACGATGCGCGATGAGATAGAAGCTGTCTCCTCGCTTCACGGTGTACTGGGCGGAACAGGTGGCATTGCTGTTAGTGGTGGACATGAGCAGGCACCCCTTTCATTGTTTTCATCATCATTCTATGCGGTAAATTGAAAGGGGTGCATGGTTTATTTCCAGTTTTCCATGAGCCAATGGGCCACGCCGTCCACACGGTTGCTGCCAATGACAGCAGTGGCGTTTTGTTTGAGCAATTCATGCCCGTTTTCCACGGCATAGCAAGCGTCTGCAATTTCAAAAATGGGGATATCGTTGATACCGTCGCCAAAGGCCACAATGCGTTGGCAGCCCAGCATTTCTTTTAGCTTGAGGGCGGCATTGGCCTTGGTGGCGCGTTTGGGCATGATTTCCAGCCAGTATTCGCCGTCATACTGATCAATCTGAAAATCGCATCGGAATTTGTTTTTCAGTTGTTCGTAGCAGGGCAGCAGTTTATCCTTTTCGTCGATGCAAGTAAAATAAAACACGTTGCCGTCCAGCATTTCGCCTGGTGTAACGGGCCGCTTTCTGGGGTCTTCCGGGTGCGCGACGAGAAAATTTCGGCATCCTGTGCTGAGCATCGATGCCAAATAGGAATATTTCTGATTGTCACCAAGATAGGTATATACCAAGGGGTGCACACCGTGCTCATTCAGAAAGCGGAGAATGTGCGCTGCATCCTCTCGAGTGAAATAGTTCTCATGGAGTCGTTTCCAGGTGACGTTTTCCAGGATGAAGGCGCCGTTGTTTACGATGACTGGAATGTCTAAGGAAAGCCGTGCAGTAAGCGGGGCTGCGCTGTGATAGGAACGGGCGGTGGCATAGGTGAAGAGCATACCCTGGGCGATCAGGTGATTGATGGATCGAATAGTGAAAGGGGAGAGCGATTGCTCCGGGGTGAGCAGCGTGCCGTCCAGATCGGCAAGATATAGGGTTTTGCCTTCCATAAAGTCTCCTTAAAAAAGCTGCATGGCCCAAAACCATGCAGCAAGCGCTATGCGGTAGGAATATCATCCTCGGCAGGCCAGGGATAATGCAGTTCATCCAGCTCCAGCCATTCTGCTTTTGCGTCGGTAAGCGCGGTGAGCTTCTGGGTCACTTCGGCTACATCCTTTTTGCGGATGAGCAGCGTAGCCTCCACCGATGCGCCGAAATTGGTGTCCTCGGTGATCTGGGGCAGGCTTTTCAAGGCGTGATTCACCCGATCCCACAGGGGATAGGGGACGTCAAGAAGGATCTTCTGGCTTTCTTCCATTTTCACCACCTGAGCAGCGTTCAGCGCGATGGCGCAGCCATGGCTGTAGGCCCGCACCAGGCCACCGGCTCCCAGCAGGATGCCCCCAAAATACCTTGTCACCACCACGCAGCAGTTCACCACGCCCCGGGCTTTCAATACTTCCATCATGGGCATACCAGCGGTGCCGCCAGGCTCGCCGTCGTCATTGTAGCGCATAATCCCGGCATTCTGCCCGATCACATAGGCATAGCAATTGTGGGTGGCGTCCTTATGCTTTTCCCGAATGGATTTCAAAAAGGCCAGCGCCTCCTCCTCCGTTTCGCAGGGGGAGGCGTAGCCGATGAAGCGGCTTTTATTGACGATGAATTCATCGCTGGCCGCCATTTTCAAGGTTTTATAGTCGCCGGGCATTACTTGAGCACCACGCGGCAGTAATTCTTCTTGCCCTTGCGCAGCAGGATACCGTCGGTGGGAATCATATCAGCGGTGACCACGGTATCGATATCGGTGACCTTGCTGTCGTTCATCACCACAGCGCCCTGCTGGATCTGCTTACGGGCGTCACCCTTGCTGGGACACAGGCCGCAAAGATTGAGCAGGGTGGTCAAGCGGTTATCCTGTTCCATATCACACTGCTTCCATTCGTAAGTGGGCACATCCGCCGCCGCGCCGCCGCCAAAGAGGGCCGCAGCCGCCAACTGGGCCTTCTGGGCTTCTTCCTCGCCGTGGACCAGCTTGGTGCATTCGAAGGCCAGCACGGTCTTGGCTTCGTTGATGGCGCTGCCTTCCAGCTTGGAAAGCTTCTTCACTTCGTCCATGGGCAGGAAGGTAAGCAGGCTCAGGCACTTTTCCACATCAGCGTCAGCGATGTTGCGCCAGTACTGGTAGAAATCATAGGGGCTGCACAGGTTGGGATCTAGCCACAGGGCGCCCTTTTCGGTTTTGCCCATCTTCTTGCCTTCGTGGTTCATCAAAAGCTTAAAGGTGCAGGCGTAAGCGGCTTCCTGTTCCTTGCGGCGGATCAGGTCGGCGCCTGCCAGCATATTGCTCCACTGGTCATCGCCGCCCATCTGCAGCCGGCAATTATGATTCTTGAAGAGCTGCAGGAAATCGTACGCCTGCATCACCATGTAGTTGAATTCCAGCAGGGTCAGGCCCCGTTCCATGCGCTGCTTATAGCATTCGGCGGTCAGCATGCGGTTGACGGAAAACATGGCGCCCACGTCC
>SVGR01000016.1 GCA_015056265.1 Clostridiales bacterium | reverse complement strand
TATTCCAGCCATTTTTTCAGCCGGGCCAGGGCGTCACTTCTGTTCTTCTTCATCCTCTTTGGCCCCCTCTTCTTTAATGGCGTGGATCTTTTTTAACGCAATAAACATTAATAACGAGGAAATCCCTGCACCCACTGCCGCTTCCGTAATGGCCAGATCGGGGGCCTGCAGCAAAATCCACACGATAGACATGGCAAGGCCCTGGGACATAAAGATAATAACCGATGCCAGCAGGCTCTTTGCCCGGCCCACGGCAATGGCGCAGGCCAGAATGAACAAAAGCAAAACGATATTCAGCGCTTCCACAGTTTCGCCTCCGCTTCAAAATGCTCATCCGTTTCGCTGACCAGGCGTCCCAGCAAATGGCCGGCCACCGGGCTGGTAAGCCAATAGAAACCCAAAATGAACAAAATCTTCAACGTCATATCATTCCATCCGGTATAGATCAGGGCGGCAATGGAAATCATCAAAAGCCCCAGGGTATCCCCCATACCGGCGGCATGAATACGATTAATGGAATAACGGAAACGGGCAACGCCCACCATGGCAGTCAGCAAAACCGCCAATCCTCCCAGCAGAAAGAAGGCGAACAACCCAAAGCGGATATATTCAAGCATCCGGCTTTCCCTCCTTTTCCTTTCTTGCCCGGTAAATCCCAATATAGATTTTTGTCAGCATAACCACGGCCAGGAAGCTGAGCATGGCGTAGATCAGGGCAATATCCACCAAATACCCTTGCTTGAGCAGCAAGGCCAGCAGCACTATCAGCAGCATGGTAATGGTGCCCATCATGTTGATGGCCACAATCCGATCGGAGGTCGTGGGTCCCTTTACCGCTCTGAACAGACAGAAAAACAAGGCCAGCCCCAGCAGCGCCATAGCGCCCTGGATAACAATCGAATACAGCTTATCCATGGAGCACCTCCTCAATTTTCGCCAGGCGCTTTTCAAATACCGTGTGATCCAGTCCCTCCGCCATTTCGGGGGTAAGGCAATGAATGGTGATCTCATCGCCTTTCAGAGTAAGGGTAATGGTGCCCGGGGTGAGGGTGATGGAATTGGCCAGCATCAGCCGCGCCATGCGGCTTTTGAGGGTTGTATTCACCGTGCGCACCACAGGCGCAGGTTTCCCCTTGTATATCACCCGGCTCACAGCCAGATTGGCCTTGATGATTTCCCATAAAAGCACACCCAGATAAGCCGCAATCAGCGGAATACAGCGATACAGCCCCCATTCTTTTTTCAGGGACCAATCGCAGAATTTGCACATGAAAAAGAAGGCCACGCCTGCAACGGGCAGCCCCAGCAACAAAAGTTCACCGGTTATTCTTCCATTAAGCACCATCCAGAATCCGTACATCAGCACCGCCATAATAGCGCCCTCTCCTGTATATCAGTATTTCAGGCCGCCGGTATCCCCCGGTTCAGCCGTTATAATTCTTCAATCCCTCCGGATCGATAATCTGGATTTGGCCCCGGCACACCTCGATCAGCCTTGCCCGGACGAATTTACCCAAGGTGCGGCTGACCACTTCCCTGGCGGTAGAAATATCCCGCGCCAATTGCTCATGGGTCAAACTGAGCTTCCATTCGCCCTTTTTTTCCGCCGCCTGAAGCAGGCGCAGCGCCAGCCGCTTATCCACCGGCGTAAACAGCACCCGCTCCAGGGCGCACATAATCTGGGCGCACCGCTGGATAGCCAGTCGCTGCATGGCGTTTTCCACCCGGATATTCTTCATGAGTTGATTGACCATCTCCACCGGTACCACCAGCATGGTTCCATCGCTTTCCCCTTCCACCACCGCATCATAACTGAGCATGTTGAGAATACACCGGGCGGTGAATACGCAACTATCCCCTTCTTCCAGGCGGTACAGCAGAATCTGCCTTCCCTCATCGGATATCATGGATGCGCACAGCGATCCGGACAACACCAGCACAGCCCCCAGACATTCCGCCTGGGCACGGGCATGCACCACCTCCCCTTTGTGGAAATGCGTGATATAGGCCTGCTGGGCAGCGGCATTCATTTCTTCCTCCGTTGCATGCAGGATAAAAGGCATTTTTTTCAGATAGGAAGAAATCTGCACTTTATCCCCCCCTCATTCGAAATGATTAATACGCAAATATGCAATTTCTACATGTTATTATGCCCATTCCGGGCCGCCCCTTAGTATACACGAATTGCCTCCCATTTTCTGTGATGCGAGTCACAGAAGAAAGCATATATCTTTGCTATAATATTTGTCAAGGGACGTGTACACGAGAAATCGGAACATCGTCCTGAAATTTGTGCCTATGCCTATTGAAAGCGAGTGGTTTGAATGATCCGGAAAATATGCATTCTTCTTGTGCTGGCACTGCTTATGCCTGCCTCCGCACCGGCAGAAAGCTATCAGAAATACTCACGATATACTGTGGGCATTTTCGATACGGATGTAACGCTCATCGGCTATACACACAGCCAGGAACACTTCAATAAAACCGCCGACGCGCTGTTTGCCCGGCTGAACGAATACAATGGAATTTTTGATGCATACAATTCCTATCCTGGTGTGAACAATCTCTGGACCGTAAATACCTATGCCGGTAAATATCCCGTACAGATCCCCCAGCCCCTTTTTGATCTGATCAGTTGGTGCAAGCAGCAATGGGAATCGGGACAGAAGGGCGCCAATACAGCTATGGGCGCCGTCCTCTCCATCTGGCATGATTACCGCACCCTGGGAAAGGAAAATCCCGCAATGGCCGTCCTGCCGCCTATGGAGGATCTGATTGCCGCCAATGCGCATACGGATTTTTCCAATGTTATCCTGGATCCCGAAGCCATGACCGTATTCTTTGCTGATCCTGCCATTTCATTGGATATCGGTTCCGTAGCCAAGGGGTATGTAGGGGATTTGGTGGCCCCTTTTCTGTATGCCGAAATGCCCTCTTTCCTGCTGAGCCTGGGCGGCAACGTCTGCGCAGGGGATCCCCCCCGGGACGGCCGCAAGCACTGGGGCGTCAGCGTTCAGGATCCGGATGATTTTTCCGGCATGCTGGATGTACTGTATGTGGACGGCGTTTCCGTGGTCACCAGCGGCGACTACTGGCGTTATTATGAAGTGGACGGCGTCCGCTATCACCACATCATTGACCCTGATACCCTGATGCCCGCCCGTCACATCCAGGCAGTAACTGTGGTATGTGAAAGCTCCCTGATGGCCGATTATCTCACCACCACGCTGTTCCTGATGCCCTATGAAGAAGGACTGGCCCTGATCGAAAGCATCGAAGGCGTGGAAGCTTTGTGGTCCCTGCTGGATGGCAGTGTGCATATGAGCAGCGGTATGGCGCAGTATGCCCGCTCCAAAGGCGCTACCGCCTATCAGTGAAGGTGAATCAATGAAAAAAAAGGATTTGATTCTGATCCTGGCGGTGGTGCTGGCTGCTTTCGCAGCGCTTGGGTCAGCGGCCTTTTTCACTGCCGGCAAGGTTCCCAGCGGTATGGTGCGCATCTATGTGAATAACCAGCTCTTTGCTCAGGAGAAGCTGGGCCAGGAGAAGGAAATTCCCATCATCCAGCCTGATGGCCGGGAGAATATCCTGCATCTGCTGCCAAACGGATTTTACATGGCCCGGGCCAATTGCGTAACCGAGGACTGCATTCATCAAGGCCCGGTCACTACCGAGAACTACCATCAGCGGCCGCAGCTCAATCGGGTGGTCTGCGCCCATAACCATGTATATGTGGAACTGGTGCTGACGGACCAGACCCCGCCTCCCGATATGCCCGATATCTGATCCCCTCCCTCATTCCTCACTGTTTCAAAGGGATCGCGCTTTTACAGCGGCATCCCATGAATACCATATTACCAACCGCATTCCGCCGGAGTGCGTGTAAAGGAGGACACACCCACGTGAAGAAGCAATTTCCCGGCTGGGCGGCGCTGCTCATCATCACCCTGATCGCAGGGCTGGCGTTGGGCTGCACCTACACCCTGACCAAGGATCCTATCGACCGTCAAAACGCCCTGAATGCGGAAAACGCCCGCAAGGCTGTTCTTCCCCTGGCAGATACCTTCCAGCCCATGCCCGAAACGGTATTCGCCGGCAAGGTCGACGGCTTCGCCGGCCCTGTGTATGTGGAATATGTGCCGGATGATGAAGGCAAGATTGCTGCCATCACCATCGGTAATCCCGATTTCGCCGAAACCCCAAACTTCGGCGCCAAGGCGCTGGCGCCTGAATTTGCCGCCCAGTTCATCGGCAAATTCCTGCCCGTGGGTGAAGGGGATGTGGATCTGATCACTCGCGCCACCATCACCTCCAAGGCTGTCCTGAATGCTATCAATACCGCCGAAAAGAAGGATTATCAGGTGGATTGGTGCTACGCCGGCTATCAGGGCGAAGCCCTGGTGGGCTATGTTGCCCAGGTCACCGTTCAGGGCTTCGGCGGTCCCGTGGAAGTCATCGTGGGCGTGGATACCGATCTTACCCTCACCGGTGTTTCCGTAGGCGGCAGCAGTTTTGCCGAAACTGCCGGTCTGGGTGCCAAGGCCAAGGATAAGGCCTTCACCGATCAGTTCATCGGCAAGACTGTGCCCGTTACTGTCATCAAGGCAGGCGGCAAGGCGGCCGATAACACCGTGGACGCTCTCACCTCCGCCACCATCACCTCCAACGCCGTGGCCGGCGCCGTCAATACCGCTGCCAGCCATGTGAAGGGCATCCTCTTCCCCGGTATGGATGAAGAAATCATTCTTCCCGAAAAGCCCGCCGGCGCCCAGGTGTATAGCGCCTCTGCCAAAGGCTTTGCCGGCCCTGTGTATGTGGAATACACCTTGGATAACCAAGGAAAAATCAGCTATATCTCCATCGGTGACGATCAATTCAAGGAAACCGCCGGTTTCGGTCAGAAGGCCCTGGATCCCGCTTTCATGTATCAGTTCATCGGCATGAAGGCACCCACGACCCTGGACGATATCGATGCCATTTCCGGCGCCACCATCACTTCCCGCGCTGTGGTTGACGCCGTTAATGCCGCCATGGGCGTAGAACCCCCCGTGGTTGACACCACCACGGATGCCACCTCCGCCGCCACTGGCGAGGCTGCTGCAGAAGAGGAAGTCCCCACGGTTGATACCACCACTGACGCTACTTCCGCCGCTACCGGCGAAGCTGCTGTGGAAAAGGCCGATGCCAATGTGAAGTCCGCTTCCGTTCAGGGCTTTGCCGGCCCTGTGTATGTGGAATACACCCTGGATGGCGAAGGCAAGATTGCCACCATCAAGGTTGGCGACGACAACTTTGCCGAAACTCCCGGTTTCGGCGCCAAGGCCCGGGAAGATGACTTTACCAGCCAGTTTATCGGAAAGGTGCCTCCTCTGGCCTATGCCGATATCGACGCCGTCACCTATGCCACCATCACTTCCCACGCTGTGGTTGACGCCGTTAATGCTGCCATGGGCGTAGAACCCCCCGTGGTTGACACCACTACGGACGCCACCTCCGCCGCTACCGGCGAGGCTGCTGCAGAAGAGGAAGTCCCCACGGTTGATACCACCACGGACGCCACCTCCGCCGCTACCGGCGAAGCTGCTGTGGAAAAGGCCGATGCCAATGTGAAGTCCGCTTCCGTTCAGGGCTTTGCCGGCCCTGTGTATGTGGAATACACCCTGGATGGCGATGGCAAGATTGCCACCATCAAGGTTGGCGACAACAACTTTGCCGAAACTCCCGGTTTCGGCGCCAAGGCCCGGGAAGATGACTTTACCAGCCAGTTTATCGGAAAGGTGCCTCCTCTGGCCTATGCCGATATCGACGCCGTCACCTATGCCACCATCACTTCCCACGCTGTGGTTGACGCCGTTAATGCCGCCATGGGCGTAGAACCCCCTGTGGTCGACACCACCACGGACGCCACCTCCGCCGCTACCGGCGAGGCTGCTGCAGAAGAGGAAGTCCCCACGGTTGATACCACCACTGACGCTACTTCCGTCGCTACCGGCGAAACTGCCGCTCAATCCACCGACAACGCCGCTGTGATCGAATAAGAACGGAGATGAAAAACCATGCTGAAAAAAACCTTTAAGCGGGGCGTTCATCCCCTGCATCACCACGGCCACGGGAAAACGCCCACCCGTGCCCTGCCTACCCGGGAATATGTATCCGATACCGTGGTTATTTCCATGGCCATGAATATCGGCGCCCCTGCCACCCCCTGTGTCCAGAAGGGCAATCTGGTAAAAATGGGACAGGTAATCGGTACTGCAAGCGGCTTCGTCAGCGTTCCCGTCCATGCCAGCGTTTCCGGCGAAGTAGTTGCCGTAGAAAAAATCCCTTATCTGGGATCCGAACCGGTAATGGCTGTTACCATCAAGAATGACTTTACCGATACCTGGTGCGATCTCAATCCCTTGGGCGATGTGGAAGCGGTGGATCCTTCCCTGATCATTCCCGCCATCCGTGATGCAGGTATTACCGGCATGGGCGGCGCCTCCTTCCCCACGCACGTGAAGCTGACCTTCCGTGAGGGTGCCAAATGCGATTACATTATCGTCAACGGCGCCGAATGCGAAACCCATCTGACTGCCGATCATCGGCTGATGCTGGAAGACGGCAAGCGAATCGTGGATGGTCTTCGGGCTGTGATGCGTGCTACCGGCGTAAGCAAGGGCATCATCGGTATTGAAGATAACAAGATGGATGCTATTGAAGCCATGAGGAAGGCTGCAGAAGGCCGGGAAGGCATTTTTATCCAGCCTCTGAAGACCAAATACCCCCAAGGCGGTGAAAAGCAGCTGATTGAAGCCATCACCGGCCGCCAGGTTCCTGCCGGGAAGCTGCCCCTGGATGCCGGCGTCGTGGTGCTCAACGTCGGCACCTGCGCCGCCATTGCAGACGCCGTAATCGAAGGAAAGCCCCTCATCAGCCGTATCACCACGGTTACCGGCTGCGTAAATGAGCCTTCCAATCTGCTGCTGCGTATCGGCACCATCGTGGAAGACGCCATCGGCGAATGCGGCGGCTTTTCTGAAGAACCGGGAAAGATTTTCTTCGGCGGCGCCATGACCGGTATCTGCATTCCCAACATCTATGTACCCATGGCCAAATCCACCAACGGCATCGTGGTTTTCAACGAAAAGGAAGGCAAGAGTAAGGATGAAAGCCCCTGCATCCGCTGTGGCCGGTGCGTAGCCGCCTGCCCCATCGGCCTGAATCCCTACCTGATCAAGGTGGCAGCCGATAAAAGCGATTTTGAAGCGGCCAACAAATTGCATGTGAACGACTGTATCCTGTGCGGCTCCTGCGCCTTTGCCTGTCCCTCCCGCCGGTGGCTGACCCCGTCCTTCAAATTTGCCAAAGATAAGTTGGCTGCCCTTGCAAAAGCGAAAGGAGGCGCCAAATAATGAACCTGAGAATTTCCACCGCCCCTCATGTGCATCATCCTGTTACCACGCAACGGTTGATGCTGTATGTGCTGCTGGCACTGCTGCCCACGGCTGCGGCGGGCGTATACATCTTTGGTCTCTCCGCCCTGTGGATCCTGTGCATCTCCATGGCCAGCGCTGTAATCGCCGAATTTGCCTGGCAAAAAATCGCCAAAAAGCCCGTTCGCATTCATGATCTTTCCGCCCTGGTAACCGGCCTGATCCTGGGGCTGAACCTTCCTTCCTCCGCCCCCTGGTGGCTGGCCATGATCGGCAGCGTCTTTGCCGTGATCATCGTCAAGCAGCTCTTTGGCGGTCTGGGCGATAATTTCCTCAATCCCGCCATGGCGGCCCGTGCCGTGCTGCTGGCCTCCTGGCCGGTGCATATGACCACCTATGTGACCCCTACCCTCTTCACGGCCGGTGTGGACGCCGTCACCACCGCCACCCCCCTGGCTACCGGCGCCCCCCTGATGGATTTGTTCCTGGGAAACATTCCCGGCACCATCGGTGAAGTGAGCAAAGTGGCCATCCTGGCAGGCTGCCTGTTCCTGATCGTTACCAAGACCATCCATTGGCAGATTCCCGTTGCCGTAGTGGGCAGCGTGGCGCTGTTCTCCTGGGCATTCGGGACGGATCCCCTGACCGCTATCCTGTCCGGCGGCGTGCTCTTCGGTGCGGTGTTCATGGCGACTGATTATGTCACCTCTCCCATGACCGCTTGGGGCCAGGTGGTATATGCCGTCGGCATCGGTCTGATCATTTCCATCATCCGCAAGTTCGGCGCCTATCCCGAGGGCGTCACCTATGGCATCCTGCTGATGAATATCGCAACGCCCCTCATTGACCGCTTCATTCCCCGGAACATCTACGGCTACAAAAAGGAGGCTAAGAAGGCATGAGTGAAAAAAAGAGCATGGGAAAAGTGCTGTTTAACGGCATCATCCCTGAAAACCCCACCTTCCGCCTTGTGCTGGGCACCTGCCCCACCCTGGCCGTAACCACCAGCGCCATGAACGGCCTGGGCATGGGCGCCGCCGCCACTTTTGTGCTGATCTGCTCCAATCTGGTCATCTCCCTGCTGCGCAATTTCATCCCCGATAAGGTGCGCATTCCCGCCTTCATCGTGGTCATCTGCACCTTTGTTACCATGGTTCAGCTGCTGATGCAGGCCTTTGTTCCCTCTTTGTATGAAGCCCTGGGCATCTTCATCCCCTTGATCGTGGTAAACTGCATCATCCTTGCCCGTGCGGAGGCTTTTGCCAGCAAGAACGGCCCCGCAGCCTCTGCCGTGGACGGCCTGGGCATGGGTGTCGGTTTCACTCTGGGCCTTGTAATCCTGGGCGCCATCCGCGAGTTGATCGGCAACGGCAGCATCTTTGGTGCAAACATCCTGGGCGCTTCCTATGAGCCCATGCTGCTGATCGTGCTGGCCTCCGGCGGTTTCCTCACCTATGGCATTCTGCTGGGTGTATTCAATCTGATTGTTAAAAAGATGGAAAGCAAAAAGAATAAGGAGGCGCAGGCAGCATGAACGAAATTACCAGCATCCTTCTGTTCATGGTCAGCTGCATCCTGACCAACAACTTCATCTTCTCCCGCTTCCTGGGCTGCTGCCCGTTCCTGGGCGTATCCAATAAGGTGGGTACCTCGGTCAGCATGGGTCTGGCGGTTACCTTCGTCATGACCATCGCCTCTTTCTTTTGCTACATGATCTACAACTGGCTGCTGGTGCCTCTTGAAATCACCTTCATGAGCACCATCGCCTTCATTCTGGTGATTGCATCTCTGGTACAGTTTGTGGAAATGTTCCTGAAAAAGAGCAGCCCCACCCTGTATTCTGCCCTGGGCATTTATCTGCCCTTGATCACCACCAACTGCGCGGTGCTGGGCGTGGCCACCCTGAACATGAACAATGGCTACAATATGCTTTATTCCGTACTGAACGGTACCTTCTCTGCCCTGGGCTTCACGCTGGCTATCGTATTGATGGCAGGCGTGCGGGAACGGCTGGAGAATGCCGATATCCCTGCCTGCATGAAGGGCTTCCCCATCACTCTGGTTGCCGCCGGGCTGATGGCCGTGGCCTTCATGGGCTTCAGCGGCCTGGTAAAGTAAGGAGGATCAAGCGATGATGACCATTATCTATGCTGTGGCGCTGTTGGGCGGCCTGGGGCTGATCTTCGGCGCGGTGCTCTCCTTTGCCAGCAAGAAATTTCATGTTAAAGTGGACGAGCGGGTGGAAAAGGTCCGCTCCTGTGTGGCCGGCGCCAATTGCGGCGCCTGCGGTTATCCCGGCTGCGACGGCTTTGCCCAGGCAGTTGTGGACGGCAAAGCCCCCATTAACGGCTGTACCCCCGCGGGCAACAAAGGCGCCCAGGCGATTGCACAGATCATGGGTCAAGAAGTGGCTTCTTCTGAACCCATGGTGGCCCGGGTGCTGTGCCAGGGCGAAAGCGGCATCGCCAAGGATCGCTATCGGTATGACGGCTATCGAAGCTGCGCCAGCGCTGCCAGCCTGGCCGGCGGCCCCAAGGATTGCCGCTTTGCCTGCCTGGGTCTGGGCGATTGCCAGGATAAATGCGTCTTTGACGCCATCTCCATGAAAAACGGGATTGCTGTCATTGATCCCGATCGGTGCACCGCTTGCGGCGCCTGCGTGAACGCCTGTCCCCGCAGCGTAATCAAACTGATGCCCCTGTCCCAGAAGGTGATCGTCCGCTGTCGCAACAGCGATGTGGCCCGGGTTGCCCGTTCCGTGTGCATGGACGCCTGTATCGGCTGCGGCCGCTGCAAAAAGCAGTGCCAGCATGACGCCATCGTAGTGGAAAATGGCTATGCCCGGATCCTGCCTGAAAAGTGCACCGGCTGTGGCGAATGCGCCGCCGTCTGCCCCTGCAACTGTATCACGACGCAGGATTGATGTATCCTACTGCCAAAGGAATTTCCTGTTACAGGAAATTCCTTTTTTATTATTCCGCAAGGAAGGAAAGCCCCGGCGCCCGAACATGTGTTATGATAGCAAAGAAAGGAGCGAATGCCCATGAATCCCCATCAACTGGCCACGATGCGGCGGCTACTGGATGAAATGGAACAGCATATTCAGGCCGATGTGACGCTGCAGGAATGGGCGTCCTGGCTGGGGTATTCGCCCTGGCATCTGTCCCGGATGTTCCGGGAGGCCGTGGGCATGCCCGTGATGCGCTACCGTACCCGCCGCCGGCTGATGCATGCGGTGTATCAGATCAGCCAGGGCATGGCGGTTACCCAGGCCGCCCTGGAGTACGGCTTTGATACCCACGCTGGATTTTATAAAGCCTTTCACCGGGAATACGGCTGCTCTCCCTCACAGTATATCAGGCAAAACCGGGTGCTTGCTCCCGGCACACCGACGCTCAAGGAGGAACACGCCCTCATGATTACCGATGCTCAATGGGCCCTTGCCCTTTCACATTGGGGGATGGATCTGCCCCTCTCCCCCGTTATTTTTCCCGGCAGCGGAAGAATACATGAATCCTGCAAAAAAGCAGGGAATGCTTATTATCTGAAAGCATTCCCTGAATATGCCCCCTGCCGGATCCAGGCGGATTTGGGCTTAGCCCTTCATGACTGCAATGTGCTTGCAGGGCTGCCTGTTGCGGATCACCAAGGGCAGTATATCCATGAAGATCAAGGCGTTTATTATCTTTTATGCAAGGCCGTCCCCGGTTCTATTTTGGACGGACGAAAGATGCTCTCCGGCCAAGCTGGAGATACTCTTCTTGGCAAAACCATCGGCAGCACCCTGCATCAGCTGCATCTTGCCCTGGATAATATGGGGGATTGTCCCATCGTATATGATGAAAATATGCTTTCCACGCTGCAGCTTTGGGCCATTCCCTGCCTGCGAAAAATGGCAATTGTGGAGGAAGAATGGCTGCAGCTATATGAAGACAGGATTGCCCTGCTCTTTCCTCAGCTGCCCATGGGCCCCATCCATCGGGATCCCAATCCCGGCAGCCTGATCCAAACAGCGGCAGGAATAATCGGCTTTCTGGATTTTGACCTGTCCGAAAGAAACATCCGCTTGTTTGATCCCTGCTATGCTGCCACGGCGATTCTGTCGGAATGCTTTGAGAAAAAAGAATGGTGGTATTCCTTCTTCCAAAGCGTTCTTGCCGGCTATGATGCTGTTTCTCCCCTTTCAGCCGCGGAATGGGCCGCAGCGCCGCTGATCGCCCTCGGAATTGAAATAATCTGTATCGCCGCCTTTGCCGATGCGGATCAATACTACGATATCCTGCAAACCAATATCGACATGCTCCGATGGCTGATGTCCCTACCGGAGTTTTCTCTGACATAAGAAAAAACTCTCTGATCATCAGAGAGCTTTTTTCATGCAAGAATCAGTAGCCCAGCAGCAATCCCTGCAGCGCCACCAGATCCTCAAACAGCTTGGTGCGCACATCCAGGGTGGAGGATTTATTGCCTTGCAGCACCTTTTCAAATTCATCCAGATCGGCATACAGGGTTTTGAAAGCTGCGGCGGATACCAGCCGGCCGTTTTCGCCCCCGGCCAGATCCATGCTCAGATCATTGAGTTGTTCCATGAAATACACATATTGCCGCACCCGAGCCAGCCGGGACATAGAATCAGAGGCCGCCGCCCCGGACATACGGTTGACCTCATCCACTGCGGAGGAAACCGCCCCGTTCATCCGTCGGGAAAATTCCTGACCGGCCTGGGTTTTGTAAGCGCTGTTTTTCATCATCAGCACCCCCAGCACCGCGCACCCCACTGCCAGCACAACGGCCACAATAATCAGCAGCCGCATCTTGGCCTTGGCTTCCGCCGCATTCATGTTCATCTTCATGTTGTTATGGTACATCATATGCTTTTCCTCGCCCACACATCATCAATAATTGGTTCTTTCCTTGCATAAAACCGTGGATACCGATAGGATTATACCACAATTTGCCCCTTCCGTAAAGGTCTATCGATCAAATGTTCCCCTTTTTTCAGATGAATTCCTGTAAAATCTGCACGGCTTGCCCTTCCTTTCACAATTTGTTCATGCAATTTTGCGCCGGCTATGGTATAATAATCAGGAGGAAGAACGTCAGTCCCCGGCCATTCCGCTGCCATGGCTGCCGTTTTCCCCTCACGATTGCGCTGGGAGGATGTATCCCTTTATGATCGATTTTCAGCATGTAACCAAACGCTACGGCGTGCATACGGCGCTGGAGGATGTTTCCTTCCAGGCGCCCCGGGGCCAGATTCTGGGCCTGTTGGGGCAAAACGGCGCCGGGAAAACCACCGCCATGAATATTCTGACCGGCTGCCTGGCCCCTTCCAGCGGCGCCGCCCTGATCGGCGGGCATGATGTGATGCTGGATTCCCGGCCTGCCAAGCGCCTGATCGGATACCTGCCGGAGCAGGCGCCTCTCTATGACGAAATGACCATCCGGTCCTATCTACGCTTCGCCTGCCAATTGAAAGAGGTATCCCGCAGCGCAATCGACGTCCATCTTCAGCAGGTTGCCGATAAAACGGGCCTTGCTGACGTATTGGACCGGAAAATCGGTAATCTTTCCAAAGGTTACCGCCAGCGGGTAGGGGTGGCCCAGGCCCTGTGCGGCAGTCCTGAGGTGATCATCCTGGATGAGCCCACCGCCGGGCTGGATCCCCGCCAGAGCAGTGAAATGCGCCAGCTGGTGCATTCCCTGGCTGGGGAGCATACGGTGTTGTTTTCCTCCCATATTCTCAGTGAAGTACAGGCCCTGTGCGACCGCATCATTATTCTCCATCACGGTCGCATCATCTGCGACAGCGCCCTGCAGAGCCTGCGCAGCGGAGAAAGGCGGCTGCGGGCGGTAATCGCCTGCGGGGAGGGGGCGCTGCTACCCGCTCTCCACAGTCTCCAATCCGTCAGCCGCATCACCGTCGAACGGGGCGGTGAGCCGGGATGTACCCAGGTAATCCTGCATGTAAAAGGTGACGCCCCGGCTGAGCGGGAATTATTCACCCTGCTTTCCGGCCTGCAATTGCCCCTTTTGCGCCTGTTCCCCGTGGAAGACAGCCTGGAAGATATTTTCCTCCGGGCTACGGGCGCTTAAATCAATACAGATTTTTTGGAAAGGAGGCGGGCCTATGGGCGCCATTTACCGGCGGGAGATGCAAAGCTTTTTCTACACGCCCGCTGCCTATGTATTCATGGGCGTCTTTCTCGCCTTGAGCAGCATTTTCTTTGGAGTAGGTAATATTGCCTCCCGTTCCGGCAATCTGCTCTCCTTTGCGGCGCAGCTCAGTTATTTATGGATGCTACTTTCCCCAGTGCTCACCATGCGCCTCATCGCCGGTGAGCGGCGGCAGCATACCGATCGGATGCTCTATTCCTCGCCCTGTTCTCTGACCGGCCTGATTGCCGGCAAATACTTTGCTGCCGCCACGGTACTGCTGCTGACGGTGGTATGTGCCTTTGTATATGCGCTGATCGTAGCGGTATACGGGACGCTGTACCTTAGCGAAACGTTGGTGGCCTATCTGGGGCTGACGTTGCAGGGCTGTGCCTTTATCGCCCTGGATCTGTTCATTTCCTGCTTTGCCCGCAGCCAGACCACTGCCGCCGTGATGGGTATGGGCATCAATCTGATGGTATGGCTGGCCGATTTGGCCGCTTCCGCCATCACGGTGCCCTTTGTCAGCAATGCCCTCAATTTTATCAGCCTCTATCAACGCTTTGCCCCCTTTGCTCAGGGACAATTGAGTTTCTCCAATCTTTATTTTTACTGTGCCTTTATCTTTATCATGCTGTTTTTAAGCGTCAGGGTGCTGGACGCCCGCCGCTGGAGCGAGGGCTGACTTATGAAACGATTAAAAGCATGGCTGCATCAACTCATCCGAAACCGCAAACTACGCAGCGGCGCCTTTTCCGTGCTGCTGACAGCCGGGGTGATCCTGGTGCTGCTGCTGGCGGGAGTGCTGGCGGACAGCCTGGAAAAGCGCTTTGCCCTACAGGTGGACTTCTCCTTTAACGGCGCCACCACTCAGGGAGAAATCACCAATGCGGTGCTGGCCCAACTGGAAAAAAACGTACACATTTACAATGTAAATACTGCCGCAACGGAAAATGCCACCCTGACCGCCCTGCTGGCCCGCTATGATGCCGCATCGCCCCTGATCACCTATTCCCGGGAGGATACGGTGAAAAACCCCGTGCTGCTGAGCCAATTTGCTGATGCCCTGGGGGAAAACCAGGTTGGAGTTGATTGCCTGATTATTCACTGCCCTCAGACAGACCGTGCCCGAGTGCTGACCCAGGATGATTACTACGTACGCACCTATGATGAAACCACCGGCTATATAACCGTGGGCAGTTTCTCCTACGAAAAAAGCATTACGGAAGCCATTCTCTACGTCACCCAGGATACCCTGCCCACCCTGCAGATCCTCACCGGGCACGGAGAAATGAATGCCGAACAGGCAGTGAGTCTGGAAAACATTCTTTCCTCCGCCAATTACCTGCTCAAGCGGGTCAACGTGGCCGCAGGAGAAACCCTGGATCCCGATAGTCTGCTGATGATTCTCTGTCCCCAATATGATCTTTCCGATCAGGAACTGACCGCGTTGGAGGCCTTCGCCCAGGCCGGCGGGGATTTCTTCATCCTTTCCTCCTACAGCGACCCCACTACCACCCAGAATTATCATGCCCTGCTGCGCTCCTACGGTATTGAAGTGCTGCCCGGGTTGGTCATCGCCAAAGCAGAGGATACCGCCAGCTATCTTTCCGATTCCCCCATTTATCTGCTGCCCTCCATGCAGCCCATCGACGCCACCCTGCCCCTCATCGCCAACGGCCAGTATCAATTGGTGCTTTGCGGCGCCCGTGCCTTCCAATCCTCCGCCATCCTCCCCCCGGGGGTTGCCCTGTCCCCCGTGCTGATGACTGGTCAGGCCTATGTGCGCGATTATTTCGACGGCGTTGTTTCCTCCGATCAGCAGCCGACCGATCTGGAAGGCCGCTTCCCTGTTGCCCTGTGGGCGGATAAGATCTACGACAACGGCAATCAATCCCATCTTTTCATCCTGGGCGAAACCACGCCATTCCTTGATTACTGGATGATCGATAATACCGATTCTGTGCCTTTTCTGCTGCAAATGATCCGCGCTCTTCAGGGTCAGGATCCTGTTAACCTGGATATTCTGCCCAAGAATGCCGTCCGGGAGGGGCTGCGCCTGGGATCCCTGACCCCTGCGGTAATTGTTTCCATCATGCTGCCGTTGCTGGTGATATTAGGGGCCGCCCTGGTGCTGTTCCCCAGAAAGAATCTGTGATCATATGGATAAAGTACCGCATAAAAAAAATCATCTGTCCCTTCGCCGGCCTGTACTGCTGATGATTCTGCTGGGGCTGCTGGCATTGTGCCTGGGCGCCATCCTGCTGCTCAATGCTACCCAACCCATGCCTGATATGCCGGAACAGGCAGAAACCATATGGCTTCTGCCCCGTGCCAGCCAGGAAATCCAATCCGTTACGCATTCCAACCGCGGCAGTACCCCCTATACCCTTCAGCGGGATGCCGACGGCCGCTTTACCCTGGCTGAAAAGCCGTCCATTCCCCTACGCAGCACCCTCCTGGAACAGCTGATGGACAGCCTGAATGCGCTTTACGCCGTCCATCTCGTAGCGGATGCCGCCGATTCCCCCCTACATCTTGCAGACTTCGGGCTGGAGCCACCCCAGGCCTGGCTGACGATCCGCTATCAGGATGGGGAAGAAATCACCCTGCTCATTGGCAAAGAAGCCGTTTCTGATGTGCCCCAGACATACTGCATGCTGGGAGGAGGCAGCAGGGTCTATACCCTCTACACCGATCTTACCGAACCATTCTATTACGAGGCCGAATACCTGCGAGATTTCACCCAGCCGGAGCTGGACGCCGCCCTGCTGGATCGGATCGATATCACCGGTGATATCACCTTCAGTCTTTCCTATACCCCCAGCGGATGGCAGCAGCACACCCCCTTTTCCTATCCCCTGGCCAAGGGGCGCACCGATTTTCTTTTGTCACAGATTGAATCCATGGCCTTTGAAAGCTGTCTGGGCACACCGGAAGAAGTGGATATGGACGCCCTGGGCCTGACCAATCCCTGCCTGACTGTCCACCTGACCCAGGCCGCCTCTGTCATCAGCGGCGTCACTGCGGAAGGGGAAGCCGTTTCCCTGGATGTGCCGGAAACTACCTATACCCTGCTGCTGGGCCATGAAACGGGCAAAAGCGGCGTTTACCTGCAATGGGAAGGCATGGTCTATAAGGCCAGCAATTTCCTGCTGGGATTCTGGAAAACGCTGGAGCCTGCCTCCTTCCTGCTAACCTCCCCCATCAATTTCCTGATCAATGATTTGATCGCGCTTTCCCTGGAAACTCCCACTCATACCCGTTCCTACACTGTGCAAATGGTGGAAAGTATCACCGAGAATAACCAAATTGCCACTGACGAATACGGCCAGATCCTCTATGATGCCCTGATTTATCGTGCAGGTGATGCTGAACCCATGAACGCCGAAACTTTCCTTTCCTGGTATGTTTCCTTGGCAGAACTTGCCCCATCCGGGAAAGTAGATGCTTCTTATCAGCCTCTTGGAGAGCCCTTGGCCGCTCTCACCCTCCAAAGTCAATCCGTCACCCGCCGTCTTGCCTTCTATCCCTATGATGCGCTGCATATGGCCCTTTCGCTGGATGGCGAATGCCTATATTATGTGGAGCGCAGCTTCCTGACGGCGTTGAATGCCGCGCCCTGAAAGGTGCCGGGCGAACCGGACAGGTGGCATCCTCTATCCCTGTGCCCTAAACCAGGGGATTTCATCCTGTGGGCACCGCTTTGCGAAGACACCCTTGCATAAAATCTTCGCTTCTCTGTATGAAACGGAAGAATACGACCACAGTTTTTCCACAGGCAAAACGAAACCATGCAAAATAGCGAGAGAGAAATCATGCCTTCTCTCTCGCCATTTTTTACGTTTTCCCGGATGCCAAGCATCCAGCAGTCAGCGATATACCGCCTTGCCGTGGAACCGTTTGTTGCCGCCGTTTCCTCCCGCACCATCGGGACATTTGCTTGTGTATAACTATTTGTCTTGTCAAAAAGTGTGGCCGGGAACGATTCCCCAGGTAAGGGAACGAGGCGCAGAGCCCCGCATTATGCCTCTGGCAGAACGCATAAATCCTATCGTTCGCTGTGCCTTATTCCGGCTTGACAGAATTGAGGAACTTTAGTGCCGCCCGGAGCGCAGGCAAATTATCCTCCATCCCCTCAAATTCATAGGAAACCACGCCAGAATATCCGGCATCTTTAAGGATGCGCAGACACTTTCTGATGGGCACTACCCCATGCCCTGCCACGGTGCCCCGCAGATAATTTCCGTTCCGGGAAGGGAACCAGCCATCCCCCGGATGATCGGCATCAAAGGGCTTCACCAAAAAATCCTTCACATGCACATGGAAAGCATAGGGAGCCGCAATGGGAACAGCCCGCAGGGGATTATCATCGGCGCAGAGGAAATTACCCATATCGATCAGCCAGCCATAGTTTTCATGGTTGACCGTGCCAATCAGGGTTTCCACCCGTTCAGCATCTTGCAGGATATAGCCATGGTTCTCGGTGCAGGTTTTCACGCCTTTCTCCTTGGCATATTCCGCCACTTCCCGGATGAGAGGGGCCATTTTTTCGATTGCGGCGCGCCAGCAAACCCCTTCTGGCAGCCGCCAGCAGGCGTCATGACGCATCACGGGAGCCCCAAGCAAGGCGGCAATATCCACCTGTCCCTTCACCCGCTCCACTTCATTTTCTTTATTCAGGAAATCTGCACCAATGGTATAAGCGGCAATCTCCAGTCCGATTTTCTCGCAATAGGCACGGATTTCCCGGGCCAGTGACGCCAGGCTGTCCGCCTGCTGCACATCCAGGGAAAGATCGATGAACTCAATGGCATCATAGCCCATTTCCTTGGCCAGATCACAAATTTGCAGATAATTGGCCCCCGTCTTTTCCATGTATTGGCTGAAGCTGTAGGAAGATACGCCGAATTTCATAAAATCCGCTCCTTCATTCTAATCTCCATTTTTATTTCCACTCCCAGTGATCACATTATAGCACAATCACAAGATAACAATCAAGTAGATGAATGCAAATACGCTCATTCAAGGCATAAAAAAGCACCCGTGCCATCTGACACGGATGCCCTTGATGAAAAGATTAGATAGTGAACTGCTGAATATCGGCGATCAGATCGTCGCAATCATCATTATACACATCCATGGTGATCGGCTTAGAAAGATCCAAAGAAAAGATACCCAGGATGGACTTGGCGTCCACCACATGGCGGCCGGCCCGCAGATCCACTTCATAGGGATAGCGGTTGACGGTGTTCACAAAGGTCTTCACTTCTTCGGCAAAGCTCAGCTTAATGGGAACGGACTTCATCAAAAACACCTCCTTGATGTTATATTTATTATAGCAGAAACCATTGCATTTTGCAAGGCAATCAGCCCAGCTTTTCCATGGCGGCGTGGAGACGGCAGAGAGTCTCCTCACGGCCCAGCAGATACATGATTTCAAAGGCGCCGCCGGGAGTATTGGCAAGGCCGGAAACGGCAATGCGCAGGGGCCAGAGCACCGCGCCATTCTTCTTGCCCGATTCAGCAATGGCAGCCATCACGGTATCGTGCAGGTTCTCCTCGGTCCAATCGTTGATCCCTTCGATAACAGGCAGCATTAGGGTCAAATTCTCCTTGGCCACTGCCTCATCGCATTTCATCTTCTTGTGGAAATAGAGATCCAGGCCGTATTCCGGCATTTCAGCCAGGAAAGCCACCATATCAGGAATGCGGTTGAACACTTCCGTGCGGCCCTGCATCAGCTCTGCCAGGCGGCGATAATCCATGTTTTTGCCCGCAAGCACCTTATCAAACCAGGGCGTAGCCATCTCAAGATACGCCTCAAAATCCATTTTGGAAATATACTGGGCATTCATCCAGGTCAGCTTGGTCACGTCGAAGATGCCGGGGGAAGTATTGAGCCGTTTGATATCAAAGGCCTCCACCAGTTCATCCATGGTGAAGAATTCACGGTCATCCCCAGGATTCCACCCCACCAGCGCCAGATAATTGATCAGTGCTTCCTTGAGGTAGCCCTTATCGATGAAATCGCTGTAATAGGCGTCGCCGTCCCGCTTGGAAAGCTTATGCTGGGCGTCACGCATGACGGTAGTCAAATGCACATAAGTGGGGATTTCCCATCCGAATGCGTTATACAGCAGATTATACTTGGGGGTGGAGGACAGGTATTCCATGCCCCGCATCACGTGGGTAATGCCCATCAGATGATCGTCAATGACGTTTGCAAAGTTATAGGTAGGCATTCCGTCTGCTTTGATGAGCACCATATCGTCCAGATCGCTGTTGGGGAAAGAAATGTGGCCAAATACCACGTCATCATAGGAAGATTCCCCTTCATTGGGGCAGTTAAGCCGGATGACGTAGGGCAGGCCGGCGTCCAGCTTGGCCTGGATTTCTTCCTTGGAAAGGTTCAGACAATGCTTGTCATACTTGAATACTTCGCCCTTGGCTTCGGCAGCGGCACGGCGCGCATCCAGTTCTTCCTGGGTGCAGAAGCAATAGTAAGCCGCGCCCTTTTCCACCAGCTCTAAAGCGTAGGGCAAATACATATTCTTGCGGTCAGATTGCACATAGGGGCCAAAGTTTCCGCCCACATCGGGGCCTTCATCCCATTCCATACCGCAGCCCCGCAGGGTATCGTAAATTACATCTACCGCGCCATCCACAATGCGGTTCTGGTCCGTATCCTCAATGCGCAGGATGAATTTTCCGCCCATTTTCTTGGCGTAGAGATAATTATAGAGCGCAGTGCGCACGCCGCCCAGGTGCATAAAACCCGTGGGAGACGGCGCAAAACGGGTGCGTACTTCAGTCATAATAATATCCTCCTAATGTTTTAATTGCGGGAGAAGAACTTTTGAGTCAATTCTCCTTCTCCCGCCCCCACCAAAGACCAATTTGGAATCCTTCTTGCTTCCATCAAAAAACAATTTCTCCGGGATGGGGGGTGATTGTTACTATACTTAACCCAGCTTAATGCCGTTCAGGCCCACCGTGCGGTTGAAGACGGGCAGGGCAACCGTAGAATCAGGATCCTTGCAGAAATAGCCAACCCGGACAAACTGGAAGGTGGTGCCGTTTTCACAATCCCGGATGAAGGGTTCAGCGACACCCTTGAGTACGGTCAGGCTGTTCTTATTCACAGTCTTGAGGAAATCGTAATCAGAGCGGGTCAGGGCGCTCATTTCCTCTTCCGCTTCTTCAGTTTCGTCCACATCGGCAGCGGCTTCCGCAGCAGTTTCTTCTGCTGCTTCTTCCATTTCCCCTTCATTGCTCAGCAGAGGATCATACAGCCGGGCTTCAAATTCCACCGCGTCTTCCGCGCTGACCCAATGCAGCACCTTACCCTTGATTTTGCGGTTGGCGCCTTCCGTACCGGAGGCGGAATCGAAATCGACGGTGCAGTACACCTCTTCAATGTTGCCGTCTTCATCCTTTTTGCAGCCTTCGCACTTGACAATATAGGCGCCCTTCAAGCGCACTTCGAAGCCAGGATACATGCGCTGGAACTTATTGGCGGGCACTTCCATGAAGTCTTCCTGATCGATATACAGTTCCTTGCCGAATTTCACGGTATGGGTGCCCATTTCAGGATGCTTGGGATGGTTTTCCATCTCCAGTTCTTTTACTTCCCCTTCCGGCCAGTTGGTCAGCACCACCTTGAGGGGGCGCAGAATGGCCATGGCCCGCAGGGCCTTATCATCCAAATCCTGCCGGACGCAGGCCTCCAGCATAGCGGTATCCACCACAGAATCCGCCTTGGAAAGACCGATACGGCTGACGAAATCCCGGATGGCAGCGGCAGTGTAACCACGGCGGCGCAGAGCGGACAGGGTGGGCATCCGAGGATCATCCCAGCCCTTCACATAGCCACCCTCCACCAAAGCACGCAGCTTGCGCTTGCTCATGACGGTCTGGGTCATGTTCAAGCGGGCAAATTCAATCTGGCGGGGATGGGCAGGCAGCATATTGGCGGCCTTTTCCACCACCCAGTCATACAGCGGCCGGTGGATTTCATATTCCAAAGAGCACAGGGAATGGCTGATGCCTTCCAGGGCGTCGCCGATGGGATGGGCAAAATCGTACATGGGATAGATGCACCATTTGCTGCCGGTGCGCCAATGCTCCTTATACAGGATGCGATACATGGCCGGATCGCGCATGACGATATTGGGAGACGCCATATCAATCTTGGCCCGGAGTGTATAGCTCTTTTCGGGGAATTCGCCGTTCTTCATACGGCGGAACAGATCCAGACTTTCTTCCCAGGGCCGATCCCGGAAGGGACTGTTCTTGCCGGGTTTGGTGAGGGTGCCCCGATATTCCCGCATCTGTTCAGGGGTCAGCTCGTCCACATAAGCCAATCCCCGCTTGATCCAATCCTCGGCAATCTCGTAGCATTTATCGTAATAATCACTGGCATAGTACAGCCCGCCCGTCCAATGGAACCCCAGCCAGTTGATATCCCGCTTGATGGCCTCCACATATTCGGTATCTTCCTTGGCAGGATTGGTATCATCAAAGCGCAGGTTGCACTTGCCGCCGTATTTTTCTGCGGTCAAAAAGTCCATAATCAGGGCCTTGCAATGGCCGATGTGCATATATCCGTTGGGTTCAGGGGGAAAACGGGTATGCACTTGCTGGTAGCGCCCCGCCTCCAAATCTTGGTCGATGGCGTCCCAGATAAAATTGCTGCGTGCCACTTCGTTTTCCATACATCGAACCTCCTTAAAATTTCATACCCAAAGCGCGCCTAAAAAGGCGCTTGTTTCATTATATACTTTCCCTTTCCAAATAGCAAGGAATATCGCGGAAAAAAATTCATCAATTCCTTCCGATTCTTGTCTTTTTTAGTAAAAACATCGCCTAATTTCCAGGATTGACGAAAAAATTTTTTCATGCTACCATAATCCCGGTCGATATAAGTGGTGGAGTCTGTCATCAGAGATTCTTTCTCTGATTTATCTCGATCTTTCCCCGGGGATGCAATGCCTTCCTGGGCAGAATGATGCGTATGAAGGCAGAGCTGTTTCCACGGCTCTGCTTTTAATCTTTATAAAGGAGTATATTCACTCTATGGACGTATTCAATGCATTGTCCCTGGTCGGAGGCCTGTGTCTCTTCCTCTTTGGCATGAGTGTAATGGGTCAGGCCCTTGAACGCCGTGCCGGCAACAAGCTGCAATCCCTCCTTGGCAAGCTGACCACAGGCAAATTCATCGGTCTGCTCACAGGCCTTGGGGTGACTGCCGTCATCCAATCCTCCTCTGCCACCACCGTTATGGTAGTAGGCTTTGTAAACTCTGGGCTCATGAGCCTCTCCCAATCCATCAACGTAATCATGGGTGCCAATATCGGCACCACCGTCACCTCCTGGATTCTCAGTCTTGGAGGCATTGACAGCGGCAACATGTTTGTAAAGCTGCTCAAGCCCACCTCCTTCACCCCCATCCTGGCCTTGCTTGGCATCATCTGGTATATGTTTGCCAAATCCAGCAAGAAAAAGGATAACGGCATGATCCTGCTGGGCTTCGCCGTGCTGATGTTCGGCATGGATACCATGAGTGCTTCCGTCAAGGGCCTGGCCGATGTGCCTGCCTTCCAGCAGCTGTTCCTGCTGTTTGAGAATCCTTTGCTTGGCATGCTGGTGGGCGCTGTGCTTACCGCTATCATTCAATCCAGCTCCGCTTCCGTCGGTATCCTGCAGGCCCTGGCCGTCACCGGTCAGGTATCCTACGGCGCCGCCATTCCCATCATCATGGGGCAGAATATCGGCACCTGCATCACCGCCATTCTTTCCTCCTTCGGCGCCAATAAAAATGCCAAGCGGGCGGCGCTGGTGCATCTTTCCTTCAATGTGATCGGCACCATCGTGTGGCTCGTCGTTTTCTGGATTGTGAAAGCCGTCTTTGCCCCCGCTCTGTTCAATCAGGCGGCGTCCCTCTTTGGCATCGCTGTGTGCCACAGCATCTTCAATGTTCTGTGCACTTCTTTGATGCTTCCCCTGTCTTCCTTCCTGGAAAAGCTGGTGTATCATCTGGTGCCGGAGGGAAAAGCCCCCGAAACCTATGCCGAATTGGATGAACGCTTGATCGCCACCCCCTTCCTGGCCATTGAGCGCGCCA
Organism: Clostridiales bacterium; assembly: GCA_015056265.1. Classification (GTDB taxonomy): domain Bacteria; phylum Bacillota; class Clostridia; order Christensenellales; family Aristaeellaceae; genus RUG563. Next base: position 7,600 of record SVGR01000016.1, on the reverse strand, counting down.
AGAGCGTCACCGTCGAAATGGCCCGCTGCGCCCAGGAAGCCCTGACCCTCAGCCTGGATTCTATCAGCAACTACTCCCCTGAAGCAGATGAAAAAATCAAAGCGCTGGAGGAAAAAACCGACCATTATGAGGACATCCTCGGTACCTATCTTGTGAAGCTGTGTGAACAGCGCATCAGTGAATCCGATAACGCCCAGGCAGCCATGCTGCTGAAGGTAATCGGGGATTTTGAACGCATCGGCGACCACGCCGCCCATCTGGCCAAATCTGCGGCGGAGCTGAAAACAAAAGAACTCAGCTTTTCTGCAGCCGCCTGCCAGGAACTGGCCTATCTTACCCAGGCTGCCCAGGAAATTATGGGCCTTGCCCTGAAAGCCTTTGAAGAAAACGATCTTACCGCGGCCAATCAGGTGGAGCCCCTGGAACAGGTAATCGACCGGTTGAAGGAACATCTGCGCACCCATCATATCCTGCGCCTCCAGCAGGGTGGCTGCAGCATTGAAGCCGGGTTCATCTGGGCCGATCTGCTGGCTAATCTGGAGCGGGTATCCGATCACTGCTCCAATGTAGCCGGCGGAATCATCGATCTTACCCATCACGATATGAACATCCACGAAGCCCTGCGGCATATCAAATCCGAAAGCCCCTTGTTCAAGGAGCAATACGCCGCCTTCGCCGAAAAATATTTGGCCAAAGTATAACCCCATCTCCCCTGCGGCTGCCGGAAAAATTCCGGCAGCTGTTTTCTTTTTCCACAACGTTTACATTTCCATCCCCGCTTTGGTCTTTTCATTTCCGAAAATGTGCGCTATAATAATCATGGATACGTATTTTTTCCATCTCCTGCATGATTTTTTTGCTTGCTTTCGTTTATTCCATGTGCTATGGAAAGGATGTGATGGTTTTTTATGAACGGAAAACGTTTATTGGTCATTTTACTGATTTTTCCGCTGTTGTTTTCTTCCCTGCCGGCTCATGCTGAATTTTCTCCCCGGTATACGGCATGGATGGAAAAAGACAGCATAGAATTAGAGGCAGGGATCACCTTCAGTGTACTTTCCCCACTAACCGAAACATCTCTGGCAACGATGAACGACTGGCTGTCCCGTATCCGCTTCCGCATCAGCGGTGAAGAAAATGCCGCCCGCCGCCTGACCCGGGGCCAGATCACCCTGGACGGGACGGAAATCTTCTGCGCCGCCATCCAGGAGCAGGCTGCCTACACCCTGACTACCTTTTCTCCCTCCGGTAATGCTTATCTTACCGGCCCCGGAGAAAAGGATGCCCTGACGCTGCTCAGCGGGGAGGGAATGGTCCTTCCCGAACTGACCATGCTTTCCGATCTGTATCTTTCCTGGGCCCCCGTTCTATACCCTCTGCTGGAGGAAATGGTAACTCCCAAAATTTCCAAATCCAGCACCTCCATCAAAAACGCCACGGCCTCTTCCTCTTATATCAATTACACCTTCAAGGCGGATGAAATGAACGCCGCCTGGCCCCAGATTCTGGATACCCTGCTGCCTTTGATGAAAGACGCCCTGGGCGATCAGCCGGATTGGTACCGGACGGCAGAAGAAATCCTGCCCCAGTTGGTCTTTTCCGGAGAGTGCCGGTTTAAACGCTTTCTGGATAAGCAGGGGGCGGATATGGGAATGCAGTTCACCGGCAACGCTGCCCTGGGTAATGACGTGCGGAAAGTTACCCTGTTTGGCGGCTACACCCCGGATAAAGGGGGGTATTTTTCCCTGTCGCTGCCTGCCACCAAAGGCAAAAATACTTTAAAATTTACTTTCTCCGGCAAGCTGACCCAGAAGGATACCCAGCGCACCCTCGCCCTGGAAAGCACCTATAGCCGCACACTGGATGGGGAAAGCGCCTCCTTTACCCTGGAAGGCAGCCTGAAAAACGCTATCAAAACCGATAAGGAAACCTGGAGCGGCAAGATTACCCTGACGGAAAAGACGGGGGGCGTTTCCTCCGTCTGGACTCTGACCCCCGCCCTTACCTTCACCGATGATGGACTGCAGGGCGAAATGGCCCTCCAGCAGAAGCAAAATAAAACCACGCTTCTGAAGGCCGCCGTTGCCTTGTCCCTGAGGCAGGGCCAGCCATTGGATCCGCCCATGCCGGAAAGCGCCCAGGATCTGCGTTCCCTGCAGGAGGCAAACGCCCGGGCCCTGGTACTGCCGGAAATGGTGCCCCTTACCCGTGCACTGATGCTGCTCATCGTGCAGCTTCCGGAAGAAACCCGCAACCTGCTCACCCACGAAATGCGCACCGATGCTTGGATGAACGGCCCCACGCCTACGCTCATTCCTGCGCCGGCAATACCGGAATCCCTGCCTGAGGAAGAAGAAGATCCCCTGGATTATTCCCAATGGATTGTAACGGATGATTCCTGGACGGACGGCAGCGCCGCCCTTCCTGCTGAGGAGGAAAACCCATGATGAAACGCTTGCTGGCCCTGTGCCTCGCCTTGATGCTCATCCTTCCCCATGCCCTGGGAGAGAATGATAACCCCGACCTGCCTGAACGTTTTCGTCGTCAGGCCACTGTTTCCGGCATGATGGGAACCATCACCTTCCGTCTGGATGGGGCGCAAACCGCCGCCATCGATCCCATGGTCTGGGCGCTGCTCCAGTCCCTGGCTCCTCGGCTGACCCTGGATCTGAAGAACAGCTATCTCCAGGATCGGGCGGATCGAGACAAGGGCGACGGCCAGGGCAGCATCACGCTGCTGTTGGATGGTCAATCCCTGGGCGCCGTCACCAGCCGGTACAATCAGGACATGGTGGCGGTCAGCAGTGATCTGCTCTCTGCTTCCCCTGTTTTCTATGCCGCCGTCCGGGGCTGGGATATCGCCACCCTTTTCCAGTCCCAGAATGCCGCCTGGCCCTCCCTGTGGCAGGCCATCCGCCGCACGGAAAACGCCTCCCCTGAGTGGCATGCCCGGGTATCCGCCCGGCTGATTCCCTATGAAACCAAGGTGGGCATCTGGCTCAACGGCTATTCTCAGTTTTCCACCGGCAATGAAAACGGTGTGCCCTACACCCAGCTGTGGTGCCGTATTCCCGCCCAGGCGGTAAAAGCCCAGCTCAAGCAGCTGCTGGTGGACTTTTACGGGGACGAGGAATTGCTTGCCTGCCTGCGGGAGGTATTTGACGCCCGAGAGGCTGCCGCCTATCTGCAGCCTGATATGATGCAATTCCTTTTCACTCTGATTGATATGGTGGAACTGGAAGGCGAAGTGGAAATCCAGCGCCGTTACGATCTGACGGGCAATTCCCTCATCGACAGCATCACCCTTCCCCTGCCCGGCGATTATCCCATGACCCACCTGACCATCGCCCATACCCCCCATGAAGCCGGCGTCTGCTGGATCTTCTCCTGCCAGACTGCCCAGGGGCTGAAGGCAGAGGTATCCTGTGTCATCGGGGAAGAAAATCTATATTCCGGCTCCGTGCTGCTGGAAATCCCCAAAGAGACGGAAGATACCTATGTGGTGGATGAGGCCTGGTCCCCCGTGGAAACCATCGCATTCGACTATAATTTCAGCTGGGAGCCGGGAACGGATATCTACACCCTGCTCTCCTCCCATTATGACCGCACCTGCAAAGCCACGCTGCTCATCCGTCCCCGGGAGGATATGGAAATGCCCGCCCAATCCCTGATCCTGGATGCCGCCTTTGGCGGCGGCAGCGATCCGCGGGACCCTACCACCCTGACAGCCACTCTTTCCTGGCGGGATCTGGATTCCGATGCCACCATTACCGCTGCCTTCTCCGGCCGCACTGCCACCGCCCGAGCGATTGTGTATCTGGAGGATACGGAAAACCTGCTGCGGCTGGATCAGGCGGATGCCCAGGTGATCAGCGCCCTGCAGGCCCAATGGGCACAGCAACTGGAAAACTGGCTCACTCAGGCCATGATCCGCATGTTCCCCGTCTATTCTGTGCAGCCCGCCCAGGATGACGGTATCTGACTGCCTCAATCTGAACACAATTTGAACACTTCCGCTGCTTGTACTTTTTTCCAATCAGTGCTATAATATCGGTATCCAATTGGGCAGGAATCTGCCTGGAGATAGAAGGAGGATCACCCCATGAAGAAATTTGTTGCAATGCTGCTGGCCCTGATGCTGGCCCTGGGCTGCACCAGCGCTATGGCGGAAGCCATTCCCGAGATTTCCGGCATTAGTGTGGAAGCTGGTATTGAACTGGACAAAGATCTGTTCAGCGTGATGGCCTTGGGCGGCGCTGCGGATGAACAGACCCAGCAGGCCATGAATCTGCTTTTCGCTTTCCTGGATAACCTGACCATCAAGGGTGAGGTTGATCCCGAAAAGGGCCTGGAAGGCACCATTAACCTGAAGGGCAGCCCCATTGCCAGCCTGAATATGTACATTGACGAACAAAACATCACCATCGTCAGCGACCTGTTCCCCAATTATGCCCTGTCCGTTCCCCAGGCTGCCCTGGCTGCCACCGCCGATGAAGCCTTCGAAGAAGAAATGATCGCTGAGCTCACCGCCATGATGCCCCAGATCGAAGCGGTCCTTCCCGCCATGGCGAATCACTTTACCGCCATGTTGGCAGATTTCCAGACCTCTCTGGAAAAAGCCGAAACGGGCAATTACACCGTGAACCAGACCGCCTTCACCCATAAGGATACCTACCGGATGAACGCTGTGCAGCTGATGAACTTCCTCAAAAAGCACATCACCTCCATTCTCACCGATTCCGCCGTCCTGAACCTGGTACCCGCTGAAATGATGGGCGATCTGTTCTCCACCCTGGCGGAAATCAATGCCACCACCGACGCCGACGTTACCAACAGCGGCGTGTCCCTGGAAGTGACCGAATACTACAACGACAACAATGCCGACCGCCATATCGTCGTCCGTTTTTGCGATGGGTATGATCTGATGGTGATTTCCATGACCTCCGTCGGCCAGAAAACCGTTTTCAGCTACATGATGGGTGATAACGAGTACTATTCCGATATCCTCATGCGCAAGGCCGCCATGGAGGGCAATGATGTAGTGCTGCTGGAATGCACCTTGAATATGGAAAATGGCCTGGATATGATGATCGATGTGTATGCTCAAACCTATATCGGCATCTCCTTCCAGGGTACACCCCAGGCGGACGGCAGCATCGCCTTCCAGTACGGCGTCCACATGATCAGCGGCTACAAGCCCATGATGGCTGTGAAGGGCACCATCTCCCTGACCGCTGACGTAGCCCCCTACGTTCCCGGCAACAAAACAGTCATCACCATTGATCCTACCATGAATGAAGAAGATCTGGAAAAGGCCATGGCCAATCTGGAAAACGATCTGGCTGCCTTCGGCCTGAACAGCCTGATCACAAACATCGCCACGATCATGCCCGATGAACTGACCCAGCTGTTCACCATGGCTTCCGAATCCAACACCCTGTACTGATCTGTATTTTCCCTGTTTCCTCCGCCGCCTGGTTCCCCGGGCGGCGTTTTCCATTCCTTCCGAAAGGGGATCTTTATGGATCATCTTTTATCCCACTTGGCTGCACCCTTTTCCTTTCCGCAAGGGGAGCACGGGGTGCTTTTGATCCACGGCTTCACCGGCAGCCCCGCCCACATGCTGCCTCTTGGAGAAGCGCTGCATAAAGAAGGCTTTGCCATCCAGGGGCTGCTTCTGCCGGGACACGGCACCTCGCCCCGGGATATGGGGCAGGTGGGCTGGCAGGATTGGCTGCAGGCGGCGCGGCTTGCTGCCCGAGAAATGGCCGGAAAATACGGGCATTTTTCAGTGGCAGGCCTGTCCATGGGCGGGGTGCTTGCCCTGCTGCTCGCCCAGGAAATGGATCTGACCGCCTGCGTTTCCATTGCCGCGCCCATGAAAACCCTCAACCGCTTCCGGTGGCTGGCGCCGCTGGGTTCACTTTTTCATCCCATGATCGAAAAGCAGGCGGACGGCCCCCGCCCCGGCATGGACGAGCGATATGACGTGGGGTATACCGCCTACCCCACCAAATCAGTGCATGATCTGAGCGTGCTGATGGGCAAGGCAAGGCAGCACCTTTCCCTGATACACTGTCCATTGCTTGCTGTGCAATCACGAAAGGATGAAACAGTGACCCCGGACAGCCCTGAGATCATCCTGCAGGGGATCTCCAGTTCCGTCAAGGCCTCCCTCTGGCTGGAGGAAGCCCCTCACGTTTGCACCATCTCCCCCGAATATCCCAGGATCGCCCAGGCCATAACGGAATTTTTACGGAAAGCAGAACGCTGATCCCGCAACTGAACTTGCAGTAAAAAAGGACTGTTCCTACAGTCCTTTTTAATAACTTTATTTTGGCTGCATACTGCCCAGCAGCATGCCCATCAATCCCCCGGCAGCCACCCCCATCAATCCATCGATCAGGAAACCCAGGAGCGTTATCTGCTGACCGGACAGCAGCGCATACACCGCCACTCCCGCCACCATATAAATCAGCCCCAGCAGCGCACCTTGCCGTGGGCCGTTATCCGCCCCTTTGGGCACAATATACCATACCCCCAGAAACACCGCCGCCACCTTGATCAATTGATTGACAATTCCGATCATTCCATCCGTTGGATTGGTAAGACCAATGATCAAGGCGAATACAATTACCGCCGCTACGGTGAATCCCACCGCCACCGCCAATCCCTGCCAAAGGGCCCTGTCCTTTCCTCTGCTGCGCCGGGCCCGACGAATTGCCTGCTGCGCCATCTCCATGCCTCCATTCGTTTTTTTCATGTGTATGCGCACGCTTTGCCCCGCAGAACAAAAATCGGCAGGCTTGCCATGATACGCAAGTCTGCCGATAGAATCATTGTGCCGAAGCAGTAAAATCCCCCTCAGCCGGGGCGTCAATCAGGATCGTCTGCCCAGGCAGCACATCACCGACGATCAGTTGCCTGGCCACCAGCGTTTCAATCTTGCCCTGGATCACCCGCTTCATGGGCCGGGCGCCGTAAATAGGATCGTACCCTAGGGCCATCAGCCGGTCAAAGGCAGCGTCTGTAAGCTGCAAAGACAGCTGCTTTTCCTTCAAACGGCTTTGCAGCCGGTTCAGCAGCAGATCCACAATGATGCGCACCTGAGATTTGGTCAGGGGCGTAAAGATGACGGTATCATCGATACGGTTCAAAAATTCCGGCCGGAACTGACGACGCAGTAGAGCCTGTACGGCCTCTTTTGCCTGTGCGGAAAGCAGGCCGTCCTCATCAATGCCTTCCAGAATCTGAGTGGATCCCAAATTGCTGGTCATAATCAGAATGGTGTTGCGGAAATCCACCGTGCGTCCCTGGCTGTCGGTTACGCGGCCGTCATCCAGAATCTGCAAAAGAATATTGAATACGTCCGGATGGGCCTTTTCCATTTCATCAAAGAGCACCACGGAATAAGGATGGCGGCGCACCGCTTCCGTCAGCTGCCCCCCCTCCTCATAGCCCACATAGCCGGGAGGGGCGCCAATCAGCCGGGATACGGAAAATTTCTCCATATATTCCGTCATATCGATGCGCACCAGATTCTTTTCATCATCAAAAAGCGCTTCTGCCAGCGTCTTGGCCAGTTCTGTTTTGCCAACGC
>SVGR01000144.1 GCA_015056265.1 Clostridiales bacterium | reverse complement strand
TGCGATAGTCGCCGTTGCCGCCGCCCCGGGTCACCTGGAAATAGTCGGCCTGGCCGGGCTGGATGCCGCCGATGCCGGGGCCGCCCCGGGATACGTTCAGGGCCAGCAGGGGCACTTCGGCGGAGCACAGGAAGCTCATCCCCTCCTGCATCAGCGCAATGCCGGGAGAAGAGGAAGAAATAAACACCGTGCCGCCAGCGGCGCCGGCGCCGTAAGCCATGTTAATGGCGCCCAGTTCGCTTTCCGCCTGCACAAAGGCGCCGCCCACCTTGGGCAGTTCCCGGCTCATATATTCGGGCACTTCACTCTGGGGGGTGATGGGATAACCGAAATACAGCCGGGCGCCGCCGCGGATGGCCGCTTCGGCAAAGGCCTCGTTGCCTTTCATCAGCACTTTATCGGTGATCATTGGTCGCCCTCCTCTTTGAGATAGATTTCAATGGCCCCGTCCGGACACATCAGCGCGCAGCTCTGGCAGCCGATGCACTTTTCCTCTTCCAGGGCACAGGCAGGATGATAACCCTTTAAATTCACCTGATGGCTCATGCCGATCACACCTTTGGGGCATACGGATTTGCAAAGTTCGCAGCCCTTGCAGCGCTCGGGATGAAATACAAGCTTAAAGGCCCGCATAAAAAATTTCTCCTTTCAGAAATGTATATACTAAATGGAAAATTAGTATTGGGGTAGCGGTCATTCATTTATCCAGATAGGAGGGGCGCATGTATAGCTGCAGAGGCATAAGGGGAAGGAGCCCCGCCACATCCTCTTTCTTGATAATGCCTGCCGGATAGCAGGTAAAGAGCAGCGGCTTTGCCATCCTGTTTGCCAAGGCCAGGGCTTTTTCATGGCCTTCCCGGATGATCTCCGGCACCGTTTCCCGGAGCAGATGGGTATTGTTTACCAGCCCTGTCACCTTCATGGAAAGCTCTTTTTCAATGGCCTCTACATGGGCCTGGGCTGCTTCCACATCACGGGTTTCATACCGGCGGAAATTCACCACCGCCCACAGTTCGTGGCTATCGCCGTCAAAATATTTGCTGAACTGGCGCAGTACCCGGGCCCCGGCGTCGTTGCCCCCCAGATCAATGATGGTCTGGCAATCGGGATTCTCCAATGGCGCCCGCAGGGACGCCGTCAGCGCCGGCAGTTCCGCCGCCTGCATGCCCCCGAAGGTATCTGCATGGACGGTGATCCCTGCCTTTTCCAGCATGTCCCGCTTCTCACGGGACCGGAAATAGGGATTGGCCACATCCAGATCCACCAGGGAGAGCTTTTTCCAGGGGCGGCTTGTTTCCCCGATCAGGGACATGGCCAGGCTTACTGCCAGTTCCGTTTTGCCGCTGCCGTAATGGCCTGCAATAACGATAATCCGCTTCATGGCCTTCCTCTTTCCGCATTCTTTCACAAGAATGCTTACAAAAAATTATCTACCCATTCCTGCAAAAAGTCAATCCCGAATGATTGTATTTCTTCTGTATATGTATGAAAAATTCGCCGTTTCCGTTCTTGACAAGCAGGGGCAGGTTTGATACACTATTTTCAGTTTCATATCAATGGCGATGATGAAGAGGGCAGGGCGTTTTTTCCGCCTGCAGAGAGCCGGAGCAGCTGAAAACCGGCGGCGGGATTGTCCATGCTGTAGCTTTGGAGCCGGGGCCTTGAAAGGGATCAGTAGGGGCCTCCGAGAGGCGCTGCGTCAGTGCGAAAGGCTTGTATGAGCCGGATAAGGGGCGTGGAAACACGCAATTTGAGTGGTACCGCGGGCGAATGATTTTGGCTCGTCTCAAAGATTGGCTTTGGGACGGGTTTTTTACGTCCCGGAAAGGAAGGAATGTTTATGGCAGGCAATCAGGCCCCCGAAATGCTGCGGGATGTGGCCGCCCGTATTCATGATCTGAGAGAAATTTCCGGTTTTTCCATTGCTGAGCTGGCCGCGCTCACCAATGTGAGTGAAATGGACTGCGCTCGGTATGAGGCCGGGGCGGCGGAAATGCCCTTTACTTTTGTCCATAAATGCGCCCTGGCCTTCGGCGTGGATATTGTGGAATTGATCGAGGGCACCAGCCCCCGCCTGTCCTCCTATACCGTTACCCGCAAGGGGCAGGGGGAAGTGACCACGGATATCAAGGGCGTGGAAATGCGCAATCTGGCCCCCTTCTTCCGCAAGAAGATCGTGGAGCCTTATTTCACCCGCTATTCCTATGATCCCACCCTCCAGGCCGCTCCCATCCACACCATCACCCACTCCGGCCAGGAATTTGACTATATTCTTTCCGGCGTGCTCCGGGTGCAGGTGGGCGATCATACCGAAACACTTCGGGAGGGGGACTCCATTTATTTCGATTCCTCTACTCCCCACGGCATGATCGCCGCCGAAGGGCAGGATTGCCTGTTCATGGCCATCGTTATTCCCGGCGAAGAGACCGAGGCGCCCGTCCATCATGAGGCCATTGCCGTTATGCCGCCCCATGAGGCACTGGTGTGCGATGCCTATATCGATCGGGTGGAGGATCAAAAAGGCGCCCTCAAATCCATTCATTATCATGATATTGAGCATTTCAATTTTGCCTTTGATATAATGGATCGTCTGGCCGATGAAAAGGGCGATCAGTTGGCCATGCTGCATCTGGATATCCACAAAGCGGAGCGGCGCTTCACTTTTGCCGATCTTAGGGTTCAATCCAATAAGGCGGCCAATTATTTCCGTTCCCTGGGTATTAAGAAGGGGGATCGGGTGATGCTGGTGCTTCGGCGGCAGTATCATTTCTGGATTTCCATGCTGGCATTGGAAAAACTGGGGGCCATCGTGATTCCCGCTACGGATCAGCTGCTTTGTAAGGATTATATCTATCGTTTCAAAACCGCCGGGGTCAGTGCGGTGATCTGTACCTGCCATGGAAATGCCGCCAATGAAATCGATCAGGCGCTCCAGGAATGCGATACGGTAAAGAACCTGGTCTACTGCGGCAGCAACCGCCCCGGATGGCATGATTTCGACAGTGAGGTACAGTTTTTCTCGCCCTCTTTTCTGCGCACAGAAGAGGCGCCGGGGGGCGACGATCCGCTGCTGATGTTCTTTACCTCCGGCACCACAGGATATCCTAAGCTGGTATGCCATAACCACAAATATCCCCTGGGACATTTCATTACCGCCAAGTATTGGCATTGCGTGCAGCCTGGAAAACTGCATCTCACCCTATCTGATACCGGCTGGGCAAAGGCCCTGTGGGGCAAGATGTTTGGCCAGTGGCTGTGTGAGGCCGCCATTTTCGTATACGATATGGATCGCTTCCATGCCGCCGATATCATGCCCCTGTTCAAGCAATATGATATCAAAACCTTCTGCGCGCCGCCTACCATGTACCGCATGCTGATCAAGGAAGACTTGAGCAAATACGATCTTTCTTCCATCTGCCATGCCACCACGGCCGGCGAAGCATTGAACCCGGAAGTGTTCCTCAAATTCAAGGAAGCCACCGGCGTATCCATCATGGAAGGCTTCGGCCAGAGCGAATCCACCCTGATTGCCGGTACTTTGGCGGGCATGAGCCCAAAGGTGGGCTCCATGGGCAAGCCTACGCCTCTCTACGATGTGGACATCGTGGATCCCAACGGCAATCCTGTGCCGGTGGGCGAAACGGGCGAAATTGTTATCCGTACGGAGAATGGCCCCGCCTGCGGCCTGCTTACCGGCTACTATGGCAGCGACGATAAGAATGTGATGGGCAACTGGCATGACGGCCTCTATCATACCGGCGATACTGCCTGGCGGGATGAGGACGGCTACTTCTGGTATGTGGGCCGGGTGGACGATCTGATCAAGTCCAGCGGCTACCGCATCGGGCCCTTTGAAATCGAATCCGTCATCATGGAATTGCCCTATGTCTTGGAATGCGGTGTATCCGCCGCCCCCGATCCCGTACGCGGCCAGGTGGTAAAAGCCAGCATCGTGCTGGTGAAGAGCAAGGAGGGCACCGAGGAACTGAAGAAGGAAATTCAGAATTACGTCAAGCAGCGCACCGCCCCCTATAAATACCCCCGCATTGTGGTCTTTAGGGATGAATTGCCTAAGACTACCAGCGGTAAGATCCAGAGGGCGCTGCTATAAAGCAAAGGCCGGGCCAAATGCCCGGTCTTT
>SVGR01000143.1 GCA_015056265.1 Clostridiales bacterium | reverse complement strand
CGGATTTTTCCCGGCACCGGCACCCCCAGCAGCGCCGCATTTTCCAGCAGGCTGATCCCCTCATTGCAGATATAAAAGCCGGTAGCCGCCCGGTGGAGCAGATCATCCTGCCCTGCCAGGCGATCCAGAAAAGCAGCCAGCAGAATCACCGAGAGCATCATTCCCTTTTCCAGCAGTCCCTGAAAGCTGGCCCGGGCGGACAAACGGCCATCCTTGCTTTTTCGGCTCTTGCCCATGAGCCCCAGAACGATCCCGAACCCATAATCCAAGCCCATCAGCAGCGCCAGCGCCCGGATGCTGCCGCCGCCAAATACCCCTGCCGCCGCCCCAAAGCACCGAAGCAGGATATCCCATGCATTGAAAAAAAAATCCTTCATGCGCTCCCCCCTCCTCCATATCTATTCAGCCGCCCCGGCTTTATCGCCGCGCTCTTGCCAAATCGGCAATTTTCGATTATAATAATAAAATAAAGCAAATGCATAGGAGGGGATTCAATGGAGCCTGCAATGCAGCAGAAAAATCAGCGTATAACAGTTGAAAGCCAAAAGCGATTCACCAAAAAGGAATGGAGCTGGATCATGTATGACTGGGCCAACTCCGTTTACGCTACCAATATCATGGCGGCCATCTTCCCCATCATCTTCGCTGCTATCGCCGGGGACATCATCTGGGGATACGCCACCTCCATCGCCACCTTCATCGTGGCACTGATGGCCCCGGTGCTGGGGGCTGTGGCCGATTATAAGGGCATGAAAAAGCGGCTGTTCACCCTGTTCCTGGGATTAGGCGTGGCCTTTACCGCCCTCATTGCCCTGACCAATGACTGGCGGGTGATGATGATCGGCTATATCATCAGCCGTATCGGCTTTTCCGGCTCCAATCTGTTCTATGATTCCTTCCTCACCGATATCACCGATAACGACCGGATGGACAAGGTATCCTCCTGGGGCTATGCCATGGGGTATCTGGGGGGCAGCACCATTCCCTTCATTGCCTCCATTGTGATGCTGCTGGTACTGGGCTACGAAAGCCCCATCGCCCAGAAATTCTCCATCCTGATCACCAGCGCATGGTGGCTGGTTTTCTCCCTGCCCTTCCTACGGAATGTAAAGCAGGAGCATTATATCGAAAAGCCCCGGGATTTCTCCCTGCGCACTCCCTTCCGCAATATCATCCACACCGCCCTGTCCATCTGTAAAAATAAGGGGCTGCTGCTATTCACGGTGGCATACTTCTTCTATATCGACGGCGTGGGCACCATCATCAGCGTTTCCACCGCTTACGGCTCCGCCCTGGGGCTGGGCACGGTGGGCATGATCCTGGCATTGCTGGTCACCCAGATTGTGGCCGTTCCCTGCTCCATCATTTTCTCCCGCATTGCCGCTAAATTCACCGCCCGCAAGGCCCTCATCGGCGCCATCTGCGTCTATATCGGCATCTGCATTGTGGGCTTCTATATGGGCGCTTCCCTGGAGCCCCATCAGGAGGCCTACGAGGGGGCTGTAAAGGCGGAATGCACCGCCATCGCCCAGGATTATGGCCTGACGGAAGCGGATGGGAAAGCCTTGGAAAAGGCCTGCATCGCTGCCTTCCGGGCGGAGAATGCCAATGACACCCTCATCGCCTTGGAAAAGGATCACGCCGATGATACGCTGCTTGGCTATATGCAGCAGGCAGCCGCCGGTTTCTATCTGGATCACGCCGACCTTCCCGGTGCCCTCAATCATGCCGTTTCCTTCTCCTCCATCCTGTTCTGGGCTATGGCCTTCCTGGTAGGCACGGTGCAGGGGGGCATCCAGGCGGTATCCCGCTCCTACTTTGGCAAGCTGATTCCCAAGGAACGCTCCAACGAGTATTTTGGCTTCTTCGATATCTTTGGCAAATTTGCCTCCGTGCTGGGTCCCTTCCTCTATGCCCTGGTGGGCGGCTGGACGGGGCGCTCCTGCTACGGAGTGCTGTGCCTGATCGCCCTGTTCCTGATAGGCCTTTGCATCATGCTCTTTGGCAAAAAGCATTTCGATACCCTGGAGACAAGCGTCGAATAACACATACGCATTGGGCATCCGGTAGAAAACCGGATGCCCTTTTCTATTCGCTCCACGCCTGCCGGAAATGCTGCCTGGCCAGTTTTTCTCTTCTGGAAATGCGGGATTGGGTGGTTTTCAAACAGAGTGCCACCTCCGTCTGGCTTCGCCCTTTCATATAACGCTGCTCGATGATCCAGCGCTCCTCCCGGGGCATCCGCTGCAGAATATCCCGGATGCAAAGCCGCATCAGCCAGCTTTCTCCCTGGGGATCGGGCAGAGAAGGCAAAAGAATGCCCGATTCGTCATACAACATCGGTTGAGACCGCTCCATCAGCAGGATCATCTCTTCCCTTGCAATGCCCGCCGCTGCCGCCATTTCGCCAACGGTAACCTCCCTTCCCTGCTGCTGCATCCGCTGCTGATATTCCATTGCTCTTTTCAACGCCGCTCTTGCCCGCCATCCCAGGGTGTGGGAAAACGCGCGGCGCATCTCCCCCAGGATCCATGGCACTGCATAGGTGGAAAACTGCCGTCCCATTTCCTCTCGAAAATGGCGAATGGCATGTACCAGGCCCAGGCATCCCTGCTGAAACGCATCCTCGCAAAAGGAAAAACGCCGGGCCAATGCCTGAACCAGGGGCATGTGAGTGCGCACGAGACTGCCCAGCGCATCTGCATCCCCCGCCTGGGCGTCGGCAAACATTCCCATCTTATTTCTCCTTTAACCGCTTTTCCATCCGAACGGTGGTACCCTTGCCCATCTCCGATTCCACCATCACCGCATCCATAAACGTCTGCATCACAGAAAAGCCCATACCCGATCGCTCCTTTTCCGGTTGCGTAGTGAAGAAGGGCTCCATGGCCTTTTCAATGTCCGCAATGCCCCTTCCCTGATCGCTTACGGCAATTTCCATTATGCCGTTATCATCCAGCTTCGCGCTGATTTCCACCATGCCCATCCCATCCCCATATCCATGGACGATGGCATTGGTTACCGCCTCGCTCACTGCCGTCTTGATATCCGCCAATACCTCCAGCGTGGGATCCATCTGCACCGCAAAGGCGCTCACCGCCACCCGGGCAAATCCTTCATTTTCCGGCACGCTCAAAAATTCCAGCTTCATCTGATTCCTGATCCCCATTCTGTTCACCCCCTCACTTCACACCGATGATCTGATTCATGCCGGACAGCATAAAAATCCGTTCCACCTGGGCATTCATATTCCGCACCGATACCGTGCCTCCCCGGCCGGCCAGGGTGCGGTATCTGCCCAGGATCACCCCGATTCCCGATGAATCCATAAACGGCATTCTGCCCATATCCAGTATCAGGTGCCGCACGCTGCCATCCTCAATCAGCGCGTCCAATTCCCTGCGAATGTGCTGGGCGCTGCAATGATCCAATTCCCCTTCCAGCCGCGCCTCCACCGTGTCCCGCCGCCGCACAAACTCCATTTTCCGTCTCCTCCTTCCTGCGTCGGTGCATCTATTCAGGATTGGGAATGCGCTTTCCTTCCTCGAAATATGTATATTTTTATATATTATCCGTTTAATGTTCGTGTTTTTTTGATAATTATTTTATTTTAGGCTTGTAATTTGGAAAAGCATCGGTTATAATGTAGAAGAATCCCGAATATTAGCGACGGAGGAAAGATTCATGCTGACTGATATTGAAATCGCCCAGAGCACAAAAATGCTGCCCATTTATGAAATTGCCCGGAACGCCGGCATCGATGAAAACCTGCTGGAGCCCTACGGCCACTATAAAGCCAAGCTGGATGAAAAATCCATCCGTCAGCAGGATAAAAAAGACGGCAAGCTGATTCTTGTCACCGCCATCACCCCCACCCCCGCCGGCGAAGGCAAAACCACCACCACCATCGGCCTGGCTGACGGTCTGCGCAAAATCGGCAAAAAGTCCATGGTCGCTCTGCGCGAACCCTCCCTGGGCCCGGTGTTCGGCGTAAAGGGCGGCGCTGCCGGCGGCGGCTATGCCCAGGTTGTGCCCATGGAAGATATCAATCTGCATTTCACCGGTGACTTCCACGCCATCGGCGCCGCCAATAACCTGCTGGCCGCCATGCTTGATAACCATATTCATCAGGGCAATTCCCTGAATATCGACCCCCGGCGTATTGTATGGCGCCGCTGCGTGGATATGAATGACCGTCAGCTGC
>SVGR01000015.1 GCA_015056265.1 Clostridiales bacterium | reverse complement strand
GATGGATATCAAAACCTACACTCCCTTTGATCCCTTCATGAAGGGCATTATCCCTGTGCATCTGGATCTCACCGCCGGCAGCGGCGCCCTGATCCATTATGTGCCTGCCAAGGGCCTGTTCGGCGGCGGCAAGGAAGAGATCGTGGCCCGGCTGGATTGTGTGATCCCGGTCATGCACGGCCTGCACGGGGAGGATGGCTCCCTCCAGGGCCTGCTGGAACTGGCGGATATTCCCTACGCCTCCACCGGCATCGGCGGCTCCGCCGTGGGCATGGATAAGATCACCATGAAGCGGTTTTTCCGGGGCTGCGGCTTTCCCATCCTGCCCGATTGCGCGGTGACCCGCTCTGCCTGGGAAAAGGATGCGGCCGGCATGATGGATACCATTGAAAAGGCCCTGCCCTATCCTGTGTTTGTCAAGCCTGCTTGCCTGGGCTCTTCCATCGGCGTCAGCCGGGCGGATGACCGGGCGTCCCTGAAGGAAGCGCTGGAGCTGGCCTTCTCCTATGACCGGCGGGTGCTGGTGGAAAAGGGGCTGGATAAGCCTATTGAGGTGAATTGCTCCGTGCTGGGCTTTGATGGGCAGCGGAAAGCTTCTGTTTTGGAAATGCCCAATTCCGGCGCCGGATTCCTGGATTTTTCTGAAAAGTATCTGGCCGGTTCCTCCGGCAGCAAGGGTATGGCCAGCCTCAAGCGCATTGTGCCCGCCCCCATCGGGGAGGAACTGACGGAAAAACTGCAGGCCCTTTCCCTGGATATTTTCGACGCTATGGATTGCAAGGGCGTTGTGCGCATCGATTATATGCTGGATCGGCACAGCGACAATTATTATATTACCGAAATCAATACCATCCCCGGCTCCCTGGCCTATTATCTGTGGGCGGAAACGGGCATGAATTACGCCGATCAGATCGATGAAATGGTGGAATGCGCCCTGCGCGCCCACCGGGAAAAGGAACGGAACAGCTTTGCTTTCTCCTCCGATATCCTTTCCGGCGCCGTCATCGGCGGCGGCAAAAAGGGCGGAAAATTGAAGCTGTAATATTGTGTTTTTTGCGAGAGGACCTTTCTTTTGAAAAAGAAAGGCCCTCTCGCGCTCTCCCAAAGAAAACCATTACTGGATTTTACCGATCGCCGTTCTATCGACTATTTTCCCAGAGAAGCCCGGGGAATAGTGATCGTTCTTTTTGAGAAAAAGAACACCCATCCCTAAAAACTTTTAAATGGATATTTCTAGAGTGCAGGAAATTAACTGATTTCTCAGGGATGCTTGGGATAAAAATTTGAGAAGCATAAGAAATGCAATCGGAGATGTGCAGGGAATGCGGTGAAACTCAATTCCGCATTCCGAATTCCGCATTCCGAATTCCCAGGAGGTACGTATGTTTGAAAATATTCTTTCCGCTATCAAAGCGCATGATACGATCGTGATCCACCGTCATCATCATCCGGATGGGGACGCCATTGGCAGTCAGGTGGGATTAAAGCATCTGATCTGCGAAAATTTCCCCGAAAAGCGGGTATATATGGTAGGGGATGGGGCCGGGCGCTACGGCTTTATGGCGGATTCCCAGATGGATCAGATCGATGACAGCGTATACGAAAATGCCCTGGCCATCATTCTGGATACCTCTGCCCGGCATCTCATCAGTGATGAACGTTACACGATGGCGAAAATGACCGCCCGGATGGATCACCACATCTTCTGCGAAAAAATTGCGGAGGTGGAGGTGACCGACACCAGCTTCGAAAGCTGCTGCGGGCTGATTGCCGCCTGCGCCAGGGAATGCGGCTGGAAGGTATCAAAAATTGCCGCTCAATCCCTGTTTACCGGCATGGTCACTGATTCCGGGCGCTTCCGCTATGACGCCACGACCAAGCAGACCTTTGCCCTGGCCTCCTTCCTGATGGAGCAGCAGATCGACACCAACGAAATCTATCGGAATCTCTATGCCGATGATTTTGAAATGATGAAGCTGCGGGCCAGCTATGTGCTGAAAATTCGGTTCACTGAAAAGAATGTGGCTTATATCTACACCACCAAGGAAGAAATGGCTTCCCTGCAGGCGGATACCTTTACCATTTCCCGGGGGATGGTGGGCGTAATGGCGGATATCCGTGGCGTGGATATTTGGGTGAATTTTACGGAAACGGAAAAGGGCGTGCTGTGCGAGCTGCGCTCCAGCCGGTTTAATATCAATCCCATTGCCGTGAAATACGGCGGCGGCGGCCATCAGAAGGCCAGCGGCGCTACCGTGGAAAACCGGGATGCGGCCATGGCCATGCTGGCCGATCTGGATCAGATCATGGAGGAAAACCAATGAATCTTGATATCAAGGAAGCGATCTTAAAAAAAATCAGGGAATATGACAGGATCATGATCTTCCGTCATATCCGCCTGGACGGGGATTGCGTGGGCTCCACCAAGGGGCTGAAGGCCATTTTGCAGGCCACCTTCCCGGAAAAAGAAGTTTTCATTATTGACGAACAGGTCTCCGATTATCTTTCCTTTATGGGCCCGGATGACGAGGATGTGGCGGATGAGATTTATCAGAGCGCTCTGGGCATTGTCATCGATACCGGCAATGAGGAACGCATTTCCAATCAGAAGTACAAGCTGTGCAAGGAGTTGATCAAAATTGATCATCACATCAACCGCAGCCCCTATGGGGATCTGATGTGGGTGGAGGAAGAGCGATCCTCCGCCTGTGAAATGATAGCTGCTTTCTATGGCGCGTTTCAGGATCAGCTGAAGATCACCAGCCGGGCGGCGACCTGCATTTTCACCGGCATGGTGACCGATTCGGGCCGCTTCCGCTATGAGGGCGTCAGCGGGGATACCATGCGGCTGGCGGGATTGATGCTGGATCAGGGTATCGATACGGAGCTTCTCTACGCGCATCTGTATCTTAAGGATTTTGATTCGCTGAAATTCAAATCCTATGTGTATGATCAGATGCAGCTTTCTCCCCACGGCGTAGCCTCTATTTACATCAGCAAGGCGGCCCAGCGGGAGTTCGACCTTTCCTTTGAGGAGGCCTGCACCGCTATTTCTGCCCTGGAGGCCATCCGCGGTTGCCTGTGCTGGATCGCCTTTATCGAAAGCGGCGATGAGATGGAAACCATCCGGGTGCGGCTGCGCAGCCGGTTTATGGCCATCAATCAGGTGGCGGAAAATTATCGGGGCGGCGGCCATGCCTGCGCCAGCGGCGCTACGGTTTATACCCAGGAAGAGGTGCAATCCCTTCTTCATGACGCCGATCAGGCGGTGAAGGAATATAAAGAAACCCACGAGGGCTGGATGTAAGCGGGGATTCTTCGGAAAGCGGCTGTTTTTCAGCCTTTTCCTGCTTTACAAAACAGACAAAGTGACTTATAATATTCAAGTGGGCGTTGAAAAAGACGGGCCCGCAGAACCGCTTTCAAGAGAGCCGGGGCAAGGTGGAAGCCCGGCAGGCGGCGCGGCGCCGGATCACTTTGGAGCCTCCGGTTGAAGAACCGGCGATTCATCCCCGATAAAAGGATGCATAAGCGGGCGATTTTTTTCGCCAACTTGGGTGGTACCACGGATACAAGATCCGTCCCATGTCGTGGGATGGGTCTTTTTTGTTGAGGTATTGCGGGGGAGGTATTTTTGAGTCAAAAATACCTCCCCCGCACCCCCACCAAAAACCAACTCGGGTAATTCATTGGGTGCAGGAAATCAACAGGTTTCTCCGAGAATGGTAGAAAATCCAAGTTATTTCATTTCCAATCATCTGCTGATAAATTGTTAGGAGGATCATCATGTACAAAAAGGTCACTACCGACATGAACTTCGTGGCCCGGGAAAAGGAAGTGCTTTCTTTCTGGAAAGAGCACGATATCGTGAAGAAGAGCTTCCATGCCCGGGATAACGCAGAAAGCACGTTCACGTTCTTTGACGGCCCCCCCACTGCCAACGGTCGGCCCCACATCGGCCATGTGGAAACCCGCGCTATCAAGGATCTGATCCCCCGGTTCCAGACCATGAAGGGCCATTCCGTGCTGCGCAAGGCCGGTTGGGATACCCATGGCCTGCCCGTGGAGCTGGAAGTGGAAAAGAAGCTGGGCCTGGACGGCAAGCCCCAGATCGAACAATACGGTATCGAGCCCTTCATCAAGGAATGCAAGGAATCCGTATGGAAATACCTGCATGAATGGGAAGAAATGAGCGATCGGGTTGGCTACTGGGTGGATATGGAGGATCCTTATGTGACGTATAAGGATGACTATATCGAATCCGAATGGTGGAGCCTGAAAAAGATTCATGAAAAGGGCCTGCTCTACCTGGGCCATAAAATCGCCCCCTATTGCCCCCGCTGCGGCACCGCCCTGTCCAGCCATGAAGTGGCCCAGGGCTATAAGAATGTAAAGGAAACCTCCGCCTATGTGCGCTTCCCTGTGAAGGGGGAAGAGAATACCTATCTGCTGGCATGGACCACCACCCCCTGGACCCTGCCCAGCAACCTGGCCCTGTGCGTCAATCCCCGGGATACCTATGCCCGCTTTACCGTAGACGGCCTTACCTACATCATGGCCAAGGAATTGATCCCCGCCGTATTCCCGGATAAGCAGGTGGAAATCCTGGCCGAAATGCCCGGTGAGGAACTGAAGGGCATGGAATATGTGCCCCTGTTTGATTTCGCCGTGGGCAAGCTGGATAAACAGGCCTGGTATGTGGTATGCGATGATTACGTCACTATGACGGACGGCTCCGGTATCGTGCATATCGCCCCTGCCTTTGGTGAAGACGATAATCGGGTGTGCAATGAAAACGGGCTGCCCTTCGTGAATTTCGTGGATACCCAGGGCCGTATGACGGAAGAAACCCTCTGGCCCGGCGTATTTGTGAAGGATGCGGATAAGCTGATCCTGGAGGATCTGAAGGCCCGGGGCCTGCTCTTCGCCGCCGTTCCCTTTACCCATGATTATCCCTTCTGCTGGCGCTGCGATCAGCCCCTGCTGTATTATCCCCGGCCCACCTGGTACATCAAGATGACCGCCCTGCGGGATCAGCTGGTGGCCAATAACCGCTCCGTCAACTGGTATCCCGATAACATCAAGGAAGGCCGCATGGGCACCTGGCTGGAAAACGTCCATGACTGGGGTCTCTCCCGTGAGCGTTATTGGGGCACCCCCCTGCCCATCTGGCAGTGTGAACACGGGCATATCCACGTGATCGGCAGCCGCCAGGAACTGAAGGATATGGCCATCGGCGAAGTGAACCTGCCCGAACTGCATCGGCCCTATATCGACGAAGTGGTGATCAAGTGTCCCCACTGCGGCAAGCCCATGCACCGGGTCAAGGATGTAATCGACTGCTGGTACGATTCCGGCTCCATGCCCTTCGCCCAGTGGCACTATCCCTTTGAAAACAAAGAAAAATTCGAAGCCCGTTTCCCTGCCAATTTCATTTCCGAGGCTATCGACCAGACGAGAGGCTGGTTCTATACCCTGCTGGCCATTTCTACTCTGATCTTTGGCACCGCGCCTTTCCAGAATTGCGTTGTGCTGGGCCATGTGCAGGATAAGGACGGCCGGAAGATGAGCAAGCATCTGGGCAACGTGGTGGATCCCAAGGTGGTATTGGAAAAGCAGGGCGCGGATGCCATCCGCTGGTTCTTCTATACCTCCAGCGCCCCCTGGCTTCCCTGCCGCTTCCATGAGGACGCCCTGAACGAAGGCCCCCGGAAGTTTATGACCACCCTGTGGAACACCTACTACTTCTATATCCTCTATGCGGATATCGATCAGTTTGACCCCACCCGGCACGATCTTTCCAAGGCCAGGCTGACCCTGATGGATAAGTGGGTGCTCAGCCGGCTCAACACCGTGATCAAGGGCGTGGATGAGGATCTTTCCGCCTACCGTATTCCCGAATCGGCCCGCAGGCTCAGCGATTTTGTGGATGAGCTGTCCAACTGGTATGTGCGCCTGAACCGGGATCGGTTCTGGGGCAAGGGCATGGCGGAAGATAAGGAAGCCGCTTTCATTACCCTCTATACCGTGCTTTCCACCCTGGTGAAGGTGGTGGCGCCCTATCTGCCCTTCATCTCCGAATCCATCTATCAGAATGTGGTGCGCACCGTGGATGAAACCGCCCCCGAATCCGTGCATCTGTGCGATTTCCCCGTCTGCGATGAATCCATGATCGACGCCGACGTGGAAGCCCAGATGGCCGCAGTGGAAACGGTGGTGCAGTTGGGCCGCGCCTGCCGGAACCTGAGCAACATGAAGGTCCGTCAGCCCCTTTCCAACCTCTATGTTTCCGGCGCTGATTTCGGCGAGGCCTATCAGTCCCTGGTAGAAGATGAGCTGAACGTGAAGACCGTCCACTTCATCAAGGACGCCAGCGAATTCGTCAACTACGATCTCAAGCCCAACTTTATGACCCTGAAATCCCGCTACGGCCGCTTCCTGGGCAAGATGCGGGGCGAACTGCAGAAGCTGAACGGAAATGAAGTGGTGGCCGCCTTTGAACGGGGCGAAACCTATACCCTCACAATCGACGGCACCGAAATCATCCTGAATAAGGAAGATATTCTGGTGGAGGCCGTGAAGAAGGAAGGCTTCACCTCTCAGGTAGAGGGCAAGCTCACCGTGGTGCTGGATACCAATCTCACCGATGCTCTCATCCGGGAAGGCTACGCCCGGGAAGTGATCTCCAAGCTGCAGACCATGCGCAAGGACGCCGGCTTTGACGTGACCGACCGGATCAACGTTTTCTGCCAGGGTGATGAAGCGGTGGTGGAAGCCGTGAAGGAATTCCAGCAGATGATTGAAAAGGGCGTGCTTTCTCTGAACGTTTGCTATGAATCCGCCCCCGAAGACGGCGTTACCCAGGCATGGGATATCAACGGCAAAAAGGCTACTCTGGGCGTGCAGAAGGCCTGATTTTCCGGATTGCCCAAAAACAAAAAGCAGAATGCTGTTACGGCATTCCGCTTTTTTGTTTTGTGCTTGTTCTTCTTTAAAAGCTGTGGTACAGTTTATGGGAAGGTATAAGAAGAATTGACGGAGGCATAGAATGGCTTACGATAAAACCATGCATTTTCTGATTTTCGGTGGCAATCCCAATCATTTAATGATGGGTGAATTATCGAATTGGAACGGCCGGGTCTATAAGATTTCCCGGGCTGCCATGGCGGATTTTTCCTTGCGTCAGGACGCCCAGCATACGGGGGTGTATTTTCTGTTTGGCAAGGATCGGGATTTGTGCGATACGGTTTATATCGGTGAAGCGGAAAAAATGTTCCACCGTCTGAAGCAGCATATCAATGATCATGAGGAATGGGATGAGTGCATTGCTGTTATCAGTAAGGATAACAACCTGAACAAAGCCCATGTAAAACGATTGGAATATGCATTTTATCATCTGGCGCAAACCGCCAATCGGTTTGTATTGATGAATGCTTCGGTGCCGGTGAACAGCTCAGTTTCGGAATATGATCAAGCGATGCTGGTTGAATTCATTGATCAAACCAGGCTGCTGGTGAATGGATTGGGATATAAGGTGTTTGATGCGGTGGAAAGGCCCCAGCTTCCTGTGGAACAGAATATGTTATTCCGTACTCAGACCACCAGAGGGGCGAGCGCCGTGGGCATGCCTGTGACCGATGGTTTTGTGGTGTTTAAGGATTCAGTGATTTCACCAACCATCACCGATAGCTATCCCATCTTTCTTCAAAAGCTCAGAGAACGGCTGCTTGCAGGCGGTGTGATCGATGAACGATTGACTTTTACCAGAGATTATGTTTTTTCCAGTCCTTCTGCTGCTGCATCCATCATTATGGGACGCAGCGCCAACGGCCGCATTGAATGGAAAAACAGACAGGGGCAGACAATCAACGACATAGAAACTGTAAGTCTCTCTTCCCTTGTCTGATGCTTGATATTTCATTGGTCGGCACGCAGTATTGAAAAGCCTTCAGCATATTTTGGGTGCTGAAGGCTTGTTTATTCATGTGAACTGGGCGTTGTACATCTCTCGGTAGAACCCATTCTGCTTCATCAGCTCTTTATGGGTGCCCCGCTCGATGACGTTGCCATCCTTCACCACCAGAATTAAATCGGCATTTTTGATGGTGGAGAGGCGGTGGGCCACCACAAAGCATGTTTTATCCCGCATCAGCAGCCGCATCGCTTTTTGGATTTGTACCTCAGTGCGGGTATCCACATTGCTGGTGGCCTCGTCCAGGATCAGCATATGGGCGTCCACCAGCATGGCCCGGGCGATGGTGAGCAATTGCTTCTGGCCCTTGGAGATATTGGATCCGTCATCTGTGATTACGGTATCGTATCCTTCCGGCAGGCTCATGATATAGTGATGGATTTTTGCGGCCTTGGCAACAGCCTCCACCTCTTCCCGGGTTGCACCGGGCTTGGCGTAGGCAATGTTATCGTAGATGGTGCCGGAGAACAGCCAGGTATCCTGCAGCACCATGGAATAGGCCTTACGCAGGCTGGCCCGCTGAATTTCATCGATGGGCTTGCCGTCCACCAGGATGCGCCCGGATTCGATATCGTAAAAGCGCATCAACAGATTAATCAGGGTGGTTTTTCCGGCGCCGGTGGGGCCCACGATGGCGATCATGGCACCGCTGCGGGCCTGGAAGGACAGATTTTTCAGCACGGTTTTTCCCGGGGTATAGCCGAAGGAAACATTCTGCATTTCCACCTGCCCTTGTACATTTTCAAGAACAACGGCATTTTCTGCATCGGCCTTTTCCAGGGGTTCATCCAGCAGGGTGAATACCCGATCGGCAGCGGCGATGGCAGATTGCAATTCCCCGTATATATTGGCGATTTCATTGATGGGGCCGGAAAAGCGGCGGCTGTACTGCACAAAAGAGGCGATATTGCCGGGGGTGATGCGGCCGTTCATGAACATAAGCGCCCCGAATACGCTGATCAGGGACATGGACAGGTTGTTGATCATGTTTACCGAGGGGCCCATCATGGAGGAATAGTATTCGCTCTTGAAATAGGATTGCACCACTTCTTCATTCAGCTCATCCAGGGAAGAGAGGGTGTTATCCTCCTGATGATAGGCCTTCAGCGTCTTCATGCCGCTGATCATTTCTTCAGAAAAATCATTCAGTTCCCCCATCTTCCGGGAACGCAGCCGGAACAAGGGCTGGGTGCGCCGGGTGATGAAGGCGGTTATGAGCAGCGACATGGGGATGGTTACAGCAAAGATCAGCACCAGCAGCGGGGAAATGGACAGCATCATCACCAGCGACAGGATGATGGTGAAGGAACTGGCCAGCACATGCACCACGTCTGAGGACAAGGAGGTATTGATGGTATCGGTATCATAAAAGATGCGGCTGATCAGATCCCCTACCGGATGGGTATCAATATAGCCCACCGGCATATCACTGAGCCGTTCAAACAGATCCCGGCGCATCCGCAGGGTCACCCTTCGGCTGATATGCACCATCAGGATCTGAAGAAGATAGGAAAGAAGGGCGGATACCAGATAGAAAATCAGCATCAGCAGCGCAAAATGGGCCACGCCGGCAAAGTCCACCCCTTCCTTCCGGGCAATGCAGTCAATGGCGCTGCCGGAAAGCAGCGGGCCCAGCATGGAAAATGCATTGGAGGCGATGGTCAACAGCAGGGCAAGCAGCAGCAGCCATTTAAAATGCATCATGTATTTCAGCAGCCGCTTCAGGGTGGCTTTTTTATTAACGGGCTTTTTATCCAGGGGCATGCCTTTGCCCGGCATGCCTCTTGCGCCCCGGGGACCTTGCATCATGCCTCTTCACCTCCCAGCTGCAATTGGGCGATTTCCCGGTACAGGGGGCAGCTTTCCATCAGCTGCGCATGGGTGCCCAGGCCCATGGGCTTGCCTTCCTCCATCACCAGGATCAAATCGCAGTTCATGATGGCGCTGATGCGCTGGGCAATGGTAATGACGGTGGTATTACTGTAGCCATTCTTCAGGGCGGCGCGGAGGGCTGATTCGGTCTTAAAATCCAGGGCAGAAGCGGCGTCATCCAGAATCAGGATTTCAGGATGACCGCAGAGAGCGCGGGCAATGAGCATGCGCTGCTGCTGCCCGCCGGAGAAATTTTGGCCGCGGGTGAGCACCTGGGCCGATACACCGCCCTTTTCCTCTACGAAGGAGGCCTGGGCATCCCTCAGGGCCTGATCCACTTGGGATAGGGGAATCTCCCTGCCCAGCCGCACATTTTCCTCAATGGTGCCCCGGAATAGGGCGTCATTTTGGAACACAACGCCGAATCGCTTGCGCAGGGCTTCCAGGGGCATGCTGTTTACATCCGTTCCGTCGATGAGCACCCGGCCTTCATCGGCCTCATACAGCCGCAGCAGCAATTTGATCAGGGTGGATTTGCCCGCCCCGGTGGGGCCAAGAATGCCCATCCGCTGTCCCCGCTCCAGGGAGAAAGAAATATCCTCCAGATCGGGGGCCTTTTTGTTGTAAGAGAAAGTGACGTGATCAAATTTGATATGGGGCGCCTTGGGAGCGGAGATGGTTTCTTTGCCCTGATCGGCTTCTTCCTCTCCCTCCAGCACCTCATCCAGCCGCCGGGCAGAGGCCAGGGCCTTGGAATACATGGTAAGGATGCGGGTGATGGTGAGCATGGCGTTGAGAATAATGGTGAAATAGGAAAGGAAGGCGATGATATTGCCCGATCCGGATAGCCCGGCGTCCACCCGCCCCGCGCCTACCACAATCACCAGCACCAGCCCAAGATTGAGCAGGAATTGCATGATGGGCGAATTGATCGCCATCACGGTGGAGGCCTTGGTTTCGCTGGCTGCCACCTGCTCGTTCATGGCATTGAAGCGTTTTTTCTCGTCTTCCGTTTTGCTCAGGGCTTTGATGATGCGGATACCCGTCATATTTTCCCGCACAATGCGGGTAAGCACATCCACATTCTTCTGCAACTTATCATACAGCGGTACCCCCTTGCGGGAAATAAACCACACGATCAGCCCCATGAAGGGAAGCATGCCCACCAGCAGGGCGGATAGGGCCGGATCCAGCGTCATGGTGACGATGATGCCGCCCACCAGCAGAATGGGCGCCCGGATGCCGATGCGCTGCATCATGCCGATGACCCGATAGAGATAATAAGTATCGGTGGTCATGCGGGAGATGAGGGAGGGAATGGTGAAACGGTCAATCTCCCGGGAGGTGAGGCGGGTGATTTTTCCGAACAGATCATGGCGGATTTCCCGGGTAGCATCCCGGGCCACGGATGCGGCCACCCGATTGGCAAATACATTTCCCAGCCAGGCCAGGGCGGAGCAGAGCAGCATGATTCCCCCGAACAGGTACACCTGTCCGGCGTCCTTCAGCGGTACCACATGATCCAGTACATGGGCCAATAGCCAGGGCAGGAACAGATCCATAATCGTGCCCAGGAATTTGCAGGTCATGCCGCCTGCCACCCGTTTCATGTAGGGACGCACATAGCGCAGAATGAATTGCAAGGAACATCCTCCTTTAACGGCTCCTTCGCCGGATTGCGATCATTATTTCATCACAAACAGACAATATTATACATGAAAAAATCCGTCCGTGCAATTGCGGCAGACGGAAAAAAGCAAAATTGGAAAAAAGAGGGCGGCTGGATCAGCAATGGCCGTGCGTCAGGGCATTTTTCCAGGCATCAGGCAGCTTGTCTCCGTCAAAGCAGAAAAAATGCCCGGGAGCGGGGGAAAAACCGTATACTGTTTTTCCGTTCCCAAGGTGAGGCTGGGGCAGAGCGGCGGCGATTCTTTCCTCGGTGCAGCCCCGGTAAAAATCCTCCGCGGCAGCCCGGGGAAAAGGCAATTCCCCATGTGGGCAGAGGATATGGGCGAAGGGCAGGGCCAGCATCCGCTCCATTGAGGCAAGATAATCCGCCATCGGCAGGGCTTCGTCAAAAAAGAGCCAGACGGTGGGGTTGAAATGATCCCCGGCAAGCATGATTTGCCGTTCTTCCACATACAGGCCGATAGAGCCGGGGGTATGACCGGGAAGCGCAATCACCCGGGCGGTGAGGCCGCCTAAATCGAAAGCATCCTGATCCAGAGGCTGAACATTTCCGCAGCCTTTGCCCACGAAATCCTCTTCCTGCCAGTCGGCCAGATCCACCCCCTTTCCCAGGGCCTGATCCCATACCCGCTGCCTTTGCCCGGCGGCGTACAATTGGCAGATGGGCAGTTCCTTCCTGTCGGCCAGTACGGAATCGAACTGATAGCTGCCGCAGGCATGATCGTGGTGCCCGTGGGATAAAATGACCTGGAAGGGCAAATCGGTGATCCGGCGGACGGCGGCGTTCAGATCGTCCAGGCCGTAAGCGGTATCAAAAAGCAAAGCCCGCTTGCTGCCCACAAGCAGTGTGCAGTGCATGCCCATTCGGTCGGTCAGATGATGGATCCCGGGGGCAATTTCCTGGGCGGTGATCCGGCAATCCATGATATTTCCTCCTGAAAGTGCTGATTTTTCACCAGTATAGCACGGTTTTTCGCCCCTATCAAGGCGGAAATGGCGACACCGGATTGATTTTCTGTTCTTCCTGTGCTATGATTTGTAGCATCCGGGGATGAATCCCCAGAAAAGAGGCTGTTTATTGGCATGCGTATTTATCATGATTCCCAGTCGCTCCAGTGCCGCGATCCCCAGGGCGCTGCGCCCTGCCAAATGATGATCACCCTTCGCCTCCAGGCGGATGAGGAGGCCCGCAGCGCATCTCTGCGTTTTTATGACGGATCGGAAAAATGGTTCCCCATGGAAAAGGAAAAGGAGGGCTGGTTTGCCGTTCGGGTGCAGATGCCACAAATCCCCATCCTCTGCTGGTATGATTTTCAATTGGAGGATTACGACGGCAATATAATTTCCTACGCCGGTCCCCACGATGGCATGGGCGGAGAGGGCCATATCTGCCCCAAGCCCCGGGCATGGCAGATTACTGTATACGATCCCGCTTTCGATACACCCCATTGGATGCGGGAGGGGGCCATGTACCAGATTTTCCCCGATCGCTTCCGCAAAAGCGGGGAAAAGCATCCCCGGCGGGAGGAATGCTATTATCACGAAAACTGGGAGGATGACCCGATCCTGATGCCCGAGGGCGAGGATGATAACTGCGCCCGGGATTTCTTTGAAGGGGATTTGAAGGGCATTGAGGAGAAGCTGCCTTATCTGGCGGATATGGGCATTACCGTGCTCTATCTCAATCCCATTTTTCAGGCCCGTTCCAATCATCGGTACGATACCGGCGATTATCTGAAGATCGATTCCCACCTGGGCAGCCGGGAGGATTTTATTTCTCTGTGTGAAAAGGCAAAGGACCATGGTATCCGGCTGATGCTGGACGGCGTTTTTAGCCATACAGGGGAGGACAGCATCTATTTCAACCGCTTTGGCCGCTATCCCTCCGTAGGCGCCTGCCAGTCCACCCAATCCCCCTATTATCCTTGGTACCGCTTCATCCAGTATCCCGGCCAGTATGAATGCTGGTGGGGCTTCCATACCCTACCCGCCATGGATAAGGATAATGAAAGCTATCGGGAATTTGCCCTGGGTGAACAGGGCGTAGTACGCCATTGGGTGAAGGAAGGGGCCGCAGGATGGCGGCTGGATGTGGCGGATGAACTGCCCATGAGCTTTTTGCGCCAGCTGCGTACTGCCGTCAAGACCCAGGATCCCGACGCCGTGGTGCTGGGCGAGGTATGGGAAGACGCCAGCAATAAGGAAACATACGGGGAAATGCGCTGCTATTGCCAGGGGGATACCTTGGACAGCGTGATGAATTATCCCCTCCGGGCTGCAGCCCTGGATTTCTTCACCCGCCGCAGCGGGGCGCGCTCCCTCAAGCGCCTCATCGACAGCCAGAAAGAAAATTATCCGAAGGCATTCCATTATTCCCTGATGAATCTGGCCGGCAGTCACGATCGGCCCCGGGCCATCAATGAATTATGCTGCTGCACCTGGGAAGAGCTGCCCCCGGCCGAACGGGGCAAGATGCGCCTCTCTCCCGAAAACTATCAGTTGGGCCTCTCTCGCTATATCCAAATGATGCGTTTGCTTTGCGCTCTTCCCGGCATCCCCTGCGTTTATTATGGGGATGAGGCGGGTATGCAGGGGGGCAGCGACCCCTATTGCCGGGGCACCTTCCCTTGGGGCAAGGAAAATCAGCAATTGCAGAAGCAGATTAAAGATATGCTATGGCAGCGCAGGAACAGCCCTGCCATGCAGACGGGGGATCTGACGGTGGAAGCCCCCGATGACGATACTATCGTGATCATTCGTGAAATTAAGGGCGGCAAGGATGTATTCGGTACTCCCGCTGCCGATGAACGGGTGGAAATCACCATCAGGCGGTAAAACGATATGATGGCGCTGAGTGAACTGAAGGGGCTGGGCAAGGCCAGGCTGGAGGCATTGGATAAGGCGGGGATCAAAACCCTCACCGATCTTTTGCTCACCCTTCCTGCCCGCTATCAGGATACGACTACCCTGACCCCCCTGGGTGAAATTGCTCCCGGGGGGGAAGTTTGCGTATCCGGCTATCCCAAGGCTGCCCCCCGGCTTTCCCGTTTCAAGGGCATGACGTCGGTGACGGTGCGTCTTTGCGATGAAACGGGCTCCATTCCGGTTGTCTGGTTCAATCAGCCCTGGCTGCAGCAGCAGATCAAGCCGGAAGAACCCCTCACCCTCTATGGCCGCATTGACCGGGATAAGCAGGGACGCATCCGCATGGCCAGCCCTATCCGGGTACAGGAGCGGGGCATCACGCCTGTTTATAAGGCCGTGGGCGGCATCCCCCCAAAAGTGATGCGGGATCTGATGCGCCAGGCCCTCACCCAATTGGAGGATTGCTGTCAGGAAACGCTGCCGGATATTCTCAGAATCAAATACGGTCTGTGCGAAAGGAATTTTGCCCTGCGGCAGGCCCATTTTCCGGAAACGAAAGAAAATCTTTTTATTGCCCTGCGCCGCATTACCTTTGAAAATATGCTGCTTTATCAGACAGCGGCCGCCGCCCTTCGGGGGGAGAGATCCAAGGGGATTGTGATTTCTGCCGGCGAGACTGCTTGTGAGGCATATTGGCAAACACTTCCCTTTCCGCCTACCGGCGCACAGAAAAGAGTGCTTCAGGAGATTGCCGGGGATTTGTCTGCCCCCCATGCCATGGGGAGGCTGGTGCAGGGGGATGTGGGCTGCGGAAAAACAGCCCTTGCCTTCGGCGCTATGTATATGGCCGCTCAGGCCGGATTTCAGAGCGTTCTCATGGCCCCTACGGAAATCCTGGCCCGGCAGCATCTGGAAAGCGCAAAAAAGATGCTGGAGCCTCTGGGCATCCCCTGCGGATTGCTGCTTGGGGGCATGAAAGCAAAGGAAAGAAGAGAAGCGCTGCAAAAAATCGCCTCCGGGGAATGGCAGGCTGTCATTGGCACCCACGCCCTGATCTCCGAAGGGGTGGAGTATGAGAACCTGGGCCTGGTGATCACCGATGAGCAGCATCGCTTCGGCGTGCGTCAGCGGCGGCTGCTCTCCAAAAAAGCGGACAGCGATGCGGCCCCCAACGAACTGGTGCTGTCCGCCACCCCCATTCCAAGGTCTCTGGCTTTAGTGCTGTACGGTGATCTGGATCTGTCGATTGTGGATGAGCTGCCTCCGGGCCGCACCCCGGTGAAAACAAGAATTGTGCCGGAGGAAAAGCGGCAGGGATTATATGATTTTATCCGCAGCGAAGCCAAAAAGGGGCAGCAGACCTATATTGTCTGCCCTCTGGTGGAGGAAAGCGAGGCCATAGACGCCCGCAGCGCCCAGGAAACCTATGCAGAATTGGCCATGGGCCCTCTTTCCGATCTCAGGCTGGGCATGACCTACGGGGATCAGGAGGCCGCTGAAAAGGATGAAACCATCAGAAAATTTGCATCCGGCGAATTGGATGTGCTGGTTTCCACCACCGTGATCGAGGTGGGGGTGAATGTGCCCGCGGCCACCGTGATGGTGATTGAAAACGCCGATCGCTTCGGCCTTTCCCAGCTGCATCAGCTCAGGGGCCGGGTGGGCAGGGGGGCGAAGGAAAGCTGGTGCTTCCTGATGGCCGCGCCCAATGAACGGCTGAAAACCTTATGCGAAACCAACGACGGCTTTGTGATTGCTAAAAAGGATCTGGAGCTCAGAGGCCCCGGGGATTTCCTGGGCACCCGCCAGCATGGAGATACGATGATTCCCGGTATGGCCATGGGGGCAGACGTTCAGATGCTGGAGGAAAGCAGCAGCTGCCTCAAATGGCTGCGCTCCCCCGGTTATGAGGCGGAATGGGCGCAGGTGAAGGAAAGCGCCCGGGCGGCCTTTGCCAGAGTGATGGAAGAGATCGCCATGAATTGAAGCATCTGGCTGATAAACCATTGAGACGGAAAAACATGGGCGGAATATAGCGGGTTGATAATATAACAGGATCCTCCGGTGCTGCCGGGGGATCCTGTTCATTGCTGCGTTCAGCTTGCCTGTGGCCGTCCTTTGATTTCCAACTGCCACAGCTGCACTTGGCAGGCGTCGATTTGGGTGCTGATCTGTGCCGCCAGGGCCCGATCACCCCCATCCCAGGCCTGACACAGGCGGGCGCGCAGCTGCGCAAGGCGAAAATGAATCTTGAAAACAGTGGGCTGTGACATGGAAATACCTCCTTCATACGGCATGATTTTTCGCGTTTGTTCTGCCGTTGATCACAGCATACGTCAGAATCAGCCCAATGGCAATGGCAATCTCTGTCGAAGCCTGTCGCAGAAAGGGACAATTGTTCGACAGGATGCGACAGGACCGGACGTGTTCTTTTATTGTACTTGCGTGGGGAAGGGGTTGCATTTTCTTTAAAAGAGGCGCATAATATATGTATGGTACAAGTTTTGCCCGGCGGGCAAAAAATGACCCATAGAACGAAACATCAACCGAAAGGAAGGTATACATTATGGATCGTGTTTATAATTTCTCCCCCGGCCCCTCCGCCCTGCCCCTTCCCGTATTGGAAAAAGTGCAGACTGAACTGCTGGCTTACGGCAACACCGGCATGAGCGTGATGGAAATGAGCCATCGCAGCAATATGTATCTGGATATTTATCATGAGACGGAAGCGCGGCTGCGGCAGCTGATGCACATCCCGGATGATTATGCCGTCCTCTTCCTTCATGGCGGGGCCACCATGCAGTTTGCCTCCATCCCCTTGAACCTGGGCAAGACCGGCAAGGCCGATTTCATTGACAGCGGCAATTTTGCCCACGGCGCGGCGGTGGAAGCGAAGAAATATCTGGATGCCCGGATCGTGGCCTCCTCCCGGGATGATAATTACACGTATATCCCCTGCTGGGATGGGAAATTGAATGATGATGCCGATTTCCTGCACATCACCACCAACAATACCATCTACGGCACCCATTATGTGAAGCTTCCCGAAGGGAATGCCCCTCTTGTTGCCGATATGAGCAGCAATATCCTGGGCGAAGTATATGACGTGACCAAGTTCGGCGTCATCTATGCCGGTGCGCAAAAGAATATCGGTCCGGCCGGTATGTGCGTGATGGTGGTGAAGAAGGATTTGCTGGGCAATGCCTCTCCCATCTGCCCCAAGCTGCTCAATTGGGCAGCCCAGACGGAAAACGAAAGCATGATCAACACCCCCAATACTTTTGCGATTTATGTGGCGGGGTTGTGCATGGAATGGCTCCTGGGCCTTGGCGGCGTGGAGGCCATTGAAAAGATCAATCAGCAAAAGGCCGCCCTGCTCTATGATTTTATCGATAACAGCAAGTTGTTCACCGCTACTGCTCAAAAGGAATACCGCTCCATCATGAATGTCACCTTCGTTACCGGCGATAAGGATAAAGACGCCGCTTTCGTAAAGTTTGCCGCCGGAAAGGGCCTGGTAAACCTGAAGGGCCATCGGTCTGTTGGCGGCATGCGTGCCAGTATCTATAACGCTATGCCCATGGAAGGCGTGCAGGCGCTGGTGGATGCGATGAAGGAATTTGAAATGCAGGCCTGAGGAGGAGCAGAACATGTTTAAGATTCAGACGCTCAATGCCATTTCCCCGGTGATTTATAACGCCCTTTCTGCTGATACCTATATGGTATCCAATAATGAGCCCACCCCCGACGGCATTCTGGTG
Organism: Clostridiales bacterium; assembly: GCA_015056265.1. GTDB lineage: Bacteria > Bacillota > Clostridia > Christensenellales > Aristaeellaceae > RUG563. The sequence continues at coordinate 14,425 of SVGR01000015.1, read as the reverse complement.
CGCAGCGCTGCCATGCATGATATGGAACTGCCGGAAACGTTGCTGGCGATTGCCCGGGCCGGTGCCGGCACCAATAATATCCCCATCGATAAATGCTCCCAGCAGGGTATCGTGGTGTTCAATACTCCCGGCGCCAATGCCAATGCTGTGGCTGAGCTGGTGATGGCAGGTCTGCTGCTGTCCAGCCGTGATATCTTTGGTGGCATCACCTGGGCCAAGGGTTTGAAGGGGCAGGACGGTATCGAAAAGCTGGTGGAAAAGGGAAAGGGCCAGTTTGTGGGCCCGGAACTCAGGGGCAAGAAGCTGGCGGTCATCGGCCTGGGCGCCATCGGTGCGCTGGTGGCCAATGCTGCTGCACAGGGCTTCGGTATGGACGTGATTGGCTATGACCCCTATATCTCTGTGGCCCATGCCTGGGCGCTCTCTCGCGCCGTTCACCGGGCCAATTCGGTGGAAGAGGCTGTGCGGGACGCTGATTATATTACCATTCATGTGCCGCTGATGGCGGATACGAAAGGTATGGTGAACGACGCCTTCATTGCCGGGCTGAAAAAAGGCGTTCGCATCTTGAATTTCTCCCGGGGAGAGCTGGCCGATCCTGAGGCTATCAAAAAGGCGATTGCTGCGGAGCAGCTCAGCTGTTACGTCACTGATTTCCCCTGTGCTGCTTTGGTCGACGCCGAAAAGGTGATCTGTCTGCCCCATCTCGGTGCATCCACCCCGGAGAGCGAAGACCGCTGTGCCGAAATGGCCGCAGCCCAAATGCGGGATTATCTGGAGCGGGGCGAAATCCGCAACAGCGTGAACCTGCCTGAAATTGTGCTGGGCATGCCGGAGGGTAGCCGTATCCTTTTGATCCATATGAATGTGCCCGGCATCGTCAGCAATATCACCAATCTGATCTCCGGACGCGGCATCAATATCCAGAACATGCTGAACAAGAGCCGGGGCGACATGGCCGTCACCGTACTGGAACTGTCCCAGCAGCCGGATGATACCCTGCTTGCTGCCCTTGCCAAGCTGAATCATGTGGTCCGCGCTCGCCTGATTCACAAGTAAATGGATCCATTGGATGCGCTCTTTCTTCATGAAGGGGCGCATTTTTTCGTTGCTTGTGCTGTTGTATTTTTTGTGATATAATCAAGAAAAAAGCTGGGAGGAAGAGGATATGCAATACGGCATTCAGCTTTACAGTGTGCGGGATACGCTGGCCAAGGATTATTACGGCACCCTGAAGGCTATGGCCGATCTGGGTTATAAAATGGTGGAAACCATCACCGTTCCCGGGGTGGAGGCGTCCCGGGTGGGGGAATGGTGCAGAGAGCTGGGCCTTTCCGTTTCCGGCACCCATACCGGGGCCCATGCCCTGACAGAGGAAAATCTGGAAAACACCATCCGGGATCATCAGGCCATGGATTGCCGCCTGCTGATCATTCCGGGCCATGATCTTTCCACAAAAGAAAAGATAGATGAATTTGTGGCGCTGGTCAATCGGGCCCAGCCTGAATTGGAAAAAGCGGGGATCACCCTGGCCTATCATAATCACTCCCATGAGTTTTATCCCAATCAGGATGGGCAGATCATCTATCATGAGATTCTGAACCGGACGAAAATGAAGCTGGAACTGGATACTTACTGGGCGTTCAATGCGAAAAAGGATCCGGTATTTATCCTGGATAAGCTGGGAGAGCGGATGATTGCTATTCATTTGAAGGATGGCGATGAGCAGGGCCACGGGTATCCCCTGGGGATGGGATGTGCCCCGGTGAAGGCCGTATGGGAAAAAGCGAAAGAAATGGGCCTGCCCATGATTGTGGAAAGCGAAACCCTGACCCCGGATGGATTGACTGAGGCAAAAATCTGCATTGAATATTTGAAACAATTGGAAAAATAAAAATGATGCCCGGAAGGCATGATTCCCCTCCTTCCGGGCATACTGATATCAGGACAGGAAATGAAGCGCAGGCCCTCAGGCTTGCCCGGAATTTCTGAATGTCCCGGGCAGGTCAATCGAATGCGATGGGCCTGCTCTTTTTTGTTGCATGATCACGGCTCTTGCCAAATGATATCTCCTTGCAGATTGATATAGGCCATTTTCCCGTTCTTTTCTACCCGGGCCAGACCCTGGCGGAAGATATCCGCTTCTTCCCATTGCGGAGGAATGATCATTTCTGCCTGCTCATTCATATATCCCCACAGCCCATCCATTTTCACCGGCAGCCAGCCGCTTTCCAAAGGATGCTTCATTTCATGCCAGGAATTCCAATAGTTGATCTTTTCGTAGAGGGGCTCTGTCAGTACAATCGCCTGGCTTTCATGAATCTTCATCAATCCATAGCGATGGTTTTTTTCATAAACGCACAGCCCGCCAGGGGTGAATACAGGGCTTTCCAAGCGAATTTCATCCTCTTCATAGGTGGAAAAGATTTCCCGGCCCTGCCGGTCGATGAGCAGCTGGACCCATTCCTGCTCCCCTACCTGCAGGGGATAGAGAAGGGCATACCCGTTGGAAAAAGTATAGCAGGGCAGTGAATCGGTTATAAATTCAAAGCGGGGTTCCACCGTCATTCCTGTTTCCAGGTCGATATGCCCCAATCGGTAATCCTGCATGATCACCACGCAGCCGTCCTGCGGGGGATACAGATAATCATATTGAGGCTCTATCACAATTTCTCCGTTGGGTTTTGCTAAGCCATAGACGACGCCCCAGCCGGATTTCCCGGCTGCCCATTCTTCTTCTGTCAGATTACGGCTGATGCGAAGATATCCCTCCTGCACCGGGCTGTCCGGGAAAATGCCCTCGGGGAAGAGGGTTTCCCTGCCGGCGGTATCAATCAGATGGAATTCGGGATACCATGACCAGATATTGCCCTCTGTGTCATATAAGATGCACTCATTGGCTGCCAGGGCGTAGCCTTCATGGAATTCAGCATCATCGTGTAACAGTTCATATTCATTTTCGAAAGCTTTCTCTCCGGTGGCGGGAATGATATAGGTAACCCGGGGCGGATCCTTCGTCAAGACGGCCATGGGTGCGGCAGGATCATCCCGAAAAATATCTTCAACAGCATCAAAAATAAAAGGGGAAAGATACCCGCTGACAGGATCAAAATAAGCGTATATGGAATCACCGTTCTCATCATTTTTTCTGATACAATAAGTATATGACCGGGGCATGATTCTGCCGTCAGTCTCCAGCAGCACATTTCCCTGCCGGTCAATGACTGCCTGGTAGTTTTCCCCTTTCACCAGAGCAAACCCGTTGGAGAACAATTCTGCCATCTGCCATTGGGGGGCGATCACCATTTCCCCCGTTTTATTGATATAGCCCCACTTTCCATCCACCCGGGCGGGGTAAAGCGATTCTTCTCCCCGGGCGCATATTGGAAGCAGCAAAAGCAGCCAGATCAGCATTTTTTTCATGGTATTTCCTCCTGAAAGTATTGTCATATATATGACGAAGAAAAATTGCAGAATGTTGCAAAAGCAGGAAATAAAAAAGCTCCAGGAATCGAAAATATCTGAAACGATTCATAAAAAATATGCGTCCCTCTGGGGCGCATGAGCAGCTTAGCATTTTTTCGTTCCCCAAGCTTCACTGGGAAACAGTTGGTTTCTTAAGTTCAAGATAAATCCAGTAAAGGTTTTCTGGGGATGGGTGCGGGAAGGGGGCTCTTTTTTCTAAAAGAGCCCCCTTCCCGCCGAAATATATATCCGTCTTACACAGGCATGGTGCCGTCTTCTTTGTTGAAGGAGGTGGGATCGGCCTTCAGCTGCTGGGCCTGGCGCCACTGGAAGAATTTCGTGGCAACCTGGGGGAAGAGCGCGTAGGAAAGCACGTCTTCATCCTGCTGGATATACTGGGCGATTTCCTTGCGGTAGCCTTCCAATTCAGGCTTGATATCATCGGCGGGGCGATGGGTGATCACCTTATCGTTGCCGATGCACTTTTTGCGCACATCTTCGTTCACCTTGGCGGGCAGACGGCCGTATTCGCCCTTGAGCAGGCCCTTGCTTTCCTTGGTGACCATCTTGTACCTCTCGCCGCCCAGCACGTTCATCACGGCCTGGGTGCCAACGATCTGGGAGGTGGGGGTGACCAGGGGCGGGAAACCGAAGTCCTCGCGAACCCGCGGTACTTCTTCCAGTACCTGATAATACTTATCCATGGCATTGGCCTGCTTGAGCTGACCGATCAGGTTGGACAGCATACCGCCGGGCACCTGATACTGCAGGGCCTTGGCGTCCACGGCCAGCACCTTGCCGGCGTCGCGCCAGTTATCCTTGCCCAGACGATCGGCTACGGTACGGAAATGCTCGGCGATCTTGGCCAGCAGTTCTTCATCCAGGCCGGAATCATATTCCGTGCCCTTCAGTACGGCCACCATGGATTCGGTGGCGGGCTGGCTGGTGCCGCCGCCAAGGGGAGACAGGGCGGTATCGATTACGTCCACGCCCGCTTCGATGGCCTTCAGCAGCGTCATGGCGCCGGTGCCGGCGGTGTTGTGGGTGTGCAGCACGATGGGCAGCTTGGTGTTCTGCTTCAGCTTCTTTACCAGGGAATAGGCGTTGAAGGGCAGCAGCAATCCGGCCATATCCTTGATGCAGATCAGGTCGGCGCCCATGGATTCGATATCCTTAGCCAGCTTCACAAAGTATTCTTCCGTGTGCACAGGGCTGGTGGTGTAGCTCATGGCTACTTCTGCCAGGCCATTGTATTTCTTGGTGGCCTTCACGGCGGTTTCCATGTTGCGCAGGTCGTTCAGGGCGTCGAAGATGCGGATGATGTCGATGCCGTTCTCGATGGACTTCTTGACAAAATAATCCACCACGTCATCGGCATAGTGCTTGTAGCCCAGGATGTTCTGGCCGCGAAGCAGCATCTGCAGCTTGGTGTTGGGAAGGGCCTTGCGCAGGGTGCGCAGCCGTTCCCAGGGATCTTCGTTCAGGAAACGCAGGCAGCTGTCGAAGGTAGCGCCGCCCCAGCATTCCAGGGAGAAGTATCCGGCCTTATCCAGCATTTCGCAGGCAGGCAGCATTTCATCAATGCGCATACGGGTAGCAGCCTGAGACTGATGCGCGTCGCGCAGGATGGTATCGGTAATCTTTACTTTGGCCATCTTGATTCTCCTTTACTACGAATGCGGAATTCGGAATTTGAAATTCGGAATTCATAATACTGAAAACAAGCTTCAAAGCACGATGTAATTCCGCATTCCGCATTCCACATTCCGAATTGATTTAACCAAACATGCTCAGCAGCACGCCTGCCGCGATGGCAGAGCCGATAACGCCCGCCACATTGGGGCCCATGGCGTGCATCAGCAGGAAATTGCCGGGGTTTTCCTTCTGACCAACTACCTGGGACACGCGGGCCGCCATGGGCACGGCGGATACGCCGGCGGAGCCGATGAGGGGGTTGATCTTGCCGCCGGTGAGCTTGTTCATCAGCTTGGCCAGCAGCAGGCCGCAGGCAGTACCGCCGGCAAAGGCGAAGATACCCATAGCGATGATCTTGATGGTATCAAAGGTGAGGAAGGTCTGGGCGGTAGCGGTAGCGCCGACGGTGATGCCCAGGAAGATGGTGACGATATTCATCAGTTCGTTCTGGACGGTCTTGTTCAGCCGTTCCACCACGCCGCATTCTTTCATCAGGTTACCCAGCATAAGACACCCAACCAGGGGCGTGGCGCTGGGCAGTAGCATGGACACCAGGATGGTAACCACGATGGGGAAGAGGATCTTTTCCTTTTTGGAAACAGGGCGCAGCTGTTCCATCACGATGGAGCGTTCCTTCTTGGTGGTAAGCAGCTTCATGATGGGGGGCTGGATCACGGGCACCAGCGCCATATAGCTGTAGGCAGCCACGGCGATGGGACCCAGCAGATGGGGGGCCAATTTACCGGTAAGCCAGATGGCGGTGGGGCCGTCTGCGCCGCCGATAATGCCGATGGCGCCCGATTCAGCGGGGGTAAAGCCGCCGAGGGTAGCTGCCAGAATAAAGGTGATGAAGATACCCGCCTGGGCGGCGGCGCCCAGCAGCAGCGTCTTGGGATTGGCAATGAGGGGGCCAAAGTCAGTGCCCGCGCCTACGCCGATGAAGATCAGGCAGGGATAGATGCCCAGCTTCACGCCCAGATACAGATAGTCCAGCAGGCCGGCGGAGATGGTCTTGCCCGCTTCAGCCAGCGGCAGCCCGGCTTCAGAATACACCACGCCATTGCTCAGGAAAGCGTGCTCCATCACTACGGAGGCGGCGCTGCCGTTTTCGGCCAGCTGGGCCAGGGCGTTGGCCAGGGGCATGGTCATTTCAGTGCCTTCAATGGTGATGGTATTGACGAAATGGCCGATGACCGAGCCGGATTCATTCAGGATCTGCCCGGCGGCGTTTACGATATAGGAAGAGGCGTCCAGCAGGGAATTGCCATCTGCCAGTACGGCGCCGCCGAACAGGCCCCAATTGACATGACCGCCGGCAAACAGTTCCTCATGGAATACTTCAGCGCCCAGCAGATTGGTCAAAAGCATACCGAAGGCGATGGGAAGCAAAAGCAGCGGTTCAAATTTCTTTACGATAGCCAGGTAAATCAATACGCAGGCAACACCCACCATAACCAGCGCCAGGGGATCGCGCAAAAACTGCGCAATACCTGATTCATTGGCCAGATCGGAGATGGTGCCGATGATATTAACGTTCTGCACGTGAGTCTTCTCCTTTCGGGAAATGATGTGTTACCGATCAGATCAGTTCAGCACGCAGAGCACATCGCCGGAGTTGACGGAAGCGCCTTTGGTGATCAGCACCTGGGCCACAGTGCCATCCTGGGGGGCCATGATTTCATTTTCCATCTTCATGGCTTCCAGAACGAACAGCACATCGCCCTTCTTGACGGAAGCGCCCTGGGCCACCTTCACATCCAGGATGGTGCCGGGCATGGGAGCGGAAACCTTCGCACCGCCGGCCACGGGAGCGGCCTTGGGGGCGGGAGCAGCAGGGGCAGCCTTGGGGGCGGGGGCGGCAGCGGGGGCAGCGGCACGGGGAGCGGCGGCAGCGCCGGCGGCCACTTCTTCAACTTCCACTTCGTAGGAAACGCCATTGACGGTGATATTGAATTTACGCATGATGATAATCTCCCTTCTCAATTACAGACGGCTGAAAATCTGTTCATCCCGGGCGGCCCGGGCGCGGGGGGTGCTGCTTTGATTGCGCTTGATGCGGCGCACCACAAAGCCCTGTTCCTCATTCTGCCATACGGCGGCGATGGCGGCGGTGATGACGGCGATCAGCTGTTCATCATTTTCTTCCTGGGCGGGGGCTTCCGCCGGGGCAGGGGCCATTTCCTGCTGGGCGGGGATTTCCGCCTTCGGGGAGGCCTTTTCCTTCTTCTTGCGGGCGGTGATCAGCGTCATCCCGGAAATGCACAGGATCAGGATCACCAGGCCGAAGAACACCACCAGCATTCCGATGGCTGTGGTGGAAAGACCGAGCATTAATCTATCCATGCTTTTCCCTCCCCTTACAGCGGCAGGTTGCCGTGCTTCTTGGGCAGGTTCACATCATGCTTGGTGGAGAGCAGCTCCAGGGCGGCGATGATATACTTGCGGGTTTCCTTGGGATCAATTACATCATCTACGATGCCTTCCTTGGCGGCGTTCAGGGCGCCGCAGGCGATGGCATACTGCTGTTCCAGATCGGCGCGGTTTTCGCCGGCCAGCAGCTTATCCTGATCCATGGTCTGTACGGCGGTTTCCTGGGTGAGGGGGGCGATCACGGCGGCGGGCCAGGCGTAGCTGAAGTCCGCGGCGGATTTTCCGCCCATGGCCACATAAGCGGCGCCTACGGCGTTACCGGTGATGATGCTGATCTTGGGGGCAGTGGCTTCCGCATAGGCATAGACCAGCTCTGCGGCGGCCTTGATCAGATTGCCCTGGCCGCATACGCAGGGAACGGTCAGGCCGTCGGTATTGAGCAGGGTGATCACCGGCAGGTGATAACAATCGCACAGCCGCACGAAACGGGCAGCCTTGCGGCAGTCGTCGGCGGTGAGACGGCCGGCGTCCTTTTCATAATCGGTGGCGATCAGGCCTACGGTGCGGCCGCCGATGCGGCACAGAGCGGCCTTTACGGCGCTGCCGTATGCCTTATACAGCTCGATTACCTGATTGCCATCGGCCAGATCGGCCATGAGGGAGGAAATGTCGGCAGCGTTTTCGCATACCAGCTGGCGGTTCAGATCCTCTTCCTGCATCAGGGGGGCGTCCTCCATATTGCAGGCAGGCAGCAGATCAATGAGGGCGGCGATGAGGGCAAATGCCTCTTCTTCGCTCTGGGCGGTGAGGGCTGCAGCGCCCTGCTTTTCCATGGTTTCAGCGCCAAAGAGCTGCTGAGCGGTCTTTTCCTTGCCCTTTTCGGTATTCATCACCAGGGCGCTGTGCAGGGCGATTTCGCCGGTCTTATTCACCTGGATGGTAAAATCGCACACCTGGGTGAGCAGGGAGGAAATACCCCGGCAGGGGCCCATTACGCAGGCAATCATGGGGCATACGCCGGACAGACGGGCCATGGCGGCCAGGATATCGGCATAGGCGGGCAGGGCGGAGGGGCCTTCGGCAATTTTCACCCCGGCGCTGTCCAGCAGGGCAACCACGGGAGCGCCGGTTACCCGGGCCATCCGCAGCACCTTGAGAATCTTTTCAGCTTGTTCCTTGGTCAGTGCGCCGCCCATGGACGCATAATCCTGAGCGAAGCAATAAACGGCCTGACCGTTCACCGTGCCTACGCCGGCCACCAGATTGCTGCCGGTGCGCAGGGCGTCGATTTCCACGAAACTGCCCGCATCATACAGCTTGGCAACCCGCTCCCGGGCGGTGCACTTGCCGTCGGCGTGCTGTTTGGCGATGCGCTGAGCATCGCCTTGCAGGATGGCGGCTTTTTCCTTTGCCAGAGCCTGCATCTGTTCGGACATATCCATTCCCTTTTCCCCCATTCTGATCATTTTGGTGATAAAGGTTTGATTATTTATATGAAAGCTTTCTCATAAATAAGAGAACTTTCATCCTAACCCAAATTCTACTATTCTGCACAACCATCCTTTTTCCTGCAAGGAAACGACAAAAATTTTACTTTTCTATTTTAAAAGAAGCAGTACTTTTGCTAGTAGTGAAAAACGGCGTTTTTGCAAATGCCGGCGCTTTTCTTTGAACCGGGGATTTTTATTGTTTTCAATCGTGGCAGGTGATTGACAGGGAATGCCCTTGGGACATATAATTTTGAAGGAAGAATAAAGCTTTGCCATGGGAAGAAACGAGATTGAGGACGTAAAATGCAGCAAAAAATATTGGCTTCGGCGGAGGGGCTCATTGGCGCAACACCGCTGATGGAAATCATGAGAATTGAGGAAATGTTGTCGTTGCCCGGGCGCATTTTGGTAAAGCTGGAGAGAGGCAATCCCGGGGGATCGGTGAAGGACAGGGCAGCCCTTTTCATGATCAACGACGCGGAGGAGAAGGGCCTGCTGAAGCCGGAGGGCGTGATCATTGAGCCTACATCCGGCAATACAGGGGTGGGATTGGCCATGATTGCTGCCCTTCGGGGCTACCGGGCCGTTATTGTGATGCCTGATTCCATGAGCAGGGAGCGGCAGCAGCTGATGCGGGCATATGGAGCGGAAGTGGTATTGACTCCGGGGGCACAGGGCATGCAGGGGGCCATCGACAAGGCAAAAGAATTGGCCGCTACAATCCCCGGCGGTTTCATCCCCGATCAGTTTAGCAATGCGGCAAACGCCCGGGCCCACTATGTAACCACCGGCCCCGAGATATGGCGGGATACGGCAGGGGAGATGGACGCCTTCATTGCAGGGGTGGGTACTGGCGGCACTGTCACCGGCGTTGGGTGTTATTTGAAAGAGAAAAACCCGTTGGTGAAGATTATCGCAGCAGAGCCCTTGGATTCCCCGGTTTTATCCGGCGGCAAGCCTGGCCCCCACGGCATTCAGGGCATTGGCGCGGGTTTTGTACCCGGCACGCTGGATGCATCCATTATTGATGAAGTGATGGCAGTGAAAACGGAGGACGCCTATGCTGCCGCCCGGATGCTGGCACAAAAGGAAGGGCTGCTCTGCGGCATTTCCTCCGGCGCTGCGCTGCAGGGGGCTATCGCATGGATCATGCGTCCGGAAAATGCGGGCAAAACCATTGTGGCACTGCTGCCCGATACGGGGGAAAGATACCTGTCTACGGGATTATTTGATGCATAAGGCTGAAAAATGATATATGGAGGAGAAAAACATGATTCCGACACCGGCACAGGCACTGGATATTCTATATCAGCATAATGAAGGGGAATTTTTGCGCATGCATGGCCGCATCGTAGGGGATGTGCTGGCCTGGTTTGCCGATCAATTGGGCTACGGCGAGGAAAAGGATTACTGGCAAGCCGTGGGCATTCTTCACGATCTGGATTATGAAAAGTATCCGGAGGAGCATTGCTTGAGGAGCCAGGAAATGATGCGGGAAATGGGCATGGATGAGCGCATCATTCGCTCCACCGCCAGTCACTGCTACGGAATTCATGTGGATATTGCGCCCGTTCATGAGATGGAAAAGGTGCTTTTCGCTTGCGATGAACTGACGGGCCTGATCGGCGCTGCCGCGGCCATGCGTCCTTCCAGGAGCGTAAATGATCTGGAGGTCAGTTCCCTGAAGAAGAAATTCAAGGATAAACGCTTTGCTGCCGGCTGCTCCCGGGAGATCATTCAGCAGGGGGCGGATATGCTGGGCTGGGACATGGAGACGCTGATGGAGCGTACCATCCTGGCCATGCGCGCCAGTGAAAATGTGGCATAAAAAAACAGGCTTTCCAGGCAGAAGATACGCCGGGAAAGCCTGTTTTCATATAGAATATTACAGCAAAGTGGCAAAATAATCTTCCGGGGTTTCGGCGCGCCGGATGAGGCGGAAATCCCCATCCTCCGTATAGAGCACTTCAGCGCTGCGCAGGCGGCCGTTATACTGATATCCCATGGCGAAGCCATGGGCGCCGGTATCGTGGATCACCATCAGATCCCCCTTGTCTACCCGGGGCAGCCACCGGTCCACGGCAAATTTATCGTTGTTTTCGCACAGACAGCCGGTCACGTCATAGAGGGTATCTGTGGCAGCATCCCGCTTGCCGCAGATATGGATGTGATGATAGGCCCCGTACATGGCCGGCCGCATCAGATTGGATGCACAGGCGTCCACCCCCAGATACCGCTTGTGGATATCTTTTTCATGGATGGCCCGGGTCAGCAGCCAGCCGTTGGGACCGGTCATGAAGCGGCCCAGCTCCGTCTTGATGCCCACGTGGGAGGAAGCAGGATCGCCAAAGACGCGGATGTATTCCTGACGGACGCCTTCGCCGATCATGGCGATATCCGCCGCCGCCTGATCGGGACGGTAGGGGATGCCCACGCCGCCGGAGAGATTGACAAAATCCAATTGCAGGCCGCATTCCTTTTCCAGGGCGGCGCCCAGTTCGAAGAGGATGCCGGAAAGCTTGGGATAGTAGGTATTATCGGTGGTATTGCTGGCCAGGAAGGCATGCAGGCCGAAGCGCTTTACCCCCATTTCCTTCAGCCGAAGGAAGCCCTCTGTCATCTGTTTCCGGGTCCAGCCGTATTTGGATTCCCCTGGACTGCCCATGATGGAGGTGCCCAAGGTGAAATCCCCGCCGGGATTATACCGGGCGCATACTAATTCCGGAATGCCCCCGTTTTCCGCCAGGGTATCAATATCGCTGATATCATCCAGATTGACGATGGCCCCCAGGGCACGGGCATGGGCAAATTCGGCAGGAGGCATGGCATTGGCGCTGAACATGATATCATCGCCCTGCATGCCCAGCCGCTCCGCCAGGAGCAGTTCGCATTCGCTGGAGCAATCCAATCCGCAGCCTTCTTCCTGGAAGATTTTCAGGATATGGGGATTGGGCAAGGCCTTGACAGCAAAGTATTCCTTAAAATTGGGCGCCCAGGAAAATGCGGCGTTCATGGCCCGGGCACGATCCCGGATGCCCTTCTCATCATAGAGATGGAAGGGGGTGGGAAAGCGGCTGGCGGCCGCTTGAAATACGCTGTCGGGGAGAGAAAAATTAGGCACGGTAAAAACATCCTTTTGTGTATATTCATGATTTCCATGCTTCATTATAAGAAATCCCCGGAGGCCGTGCAAGGCTTCTCGGGGAAAAGCACAAATTAAAAACAGCGTTTGGGAAGGGGAATGGAGGGCAGCAGGGCATCGGCATCCACCCTGCGGCACAGCAGTGTGCCCGGTCGCATTACCGAAGCGCCTGCCGCAGCGGAGGCAAAGCGAAGCGCTTCGTCAGGAGGATCCCCGCGGTCCAGGGCGATCAATAGTCCTGCCAGCATGGAATCCCCGGCTCCCTGTACACCCAGCACCGGTACAGCCGCCGCATTGGCAGAAAAGGCGAAATCCGGGGCGGAGAGCAGCGCCCCTTCCGGTCCCCGGGACAGGCAGATCATGCCCACGCCTTTTTGATGCAGGGTGCGGCAGGCAGAGAGGGCGGCCTCTTCAGCTTCTGGAGAAACGCCGGTAAGGGCACAAAACTCCTGGGCGTTGGGCTTGATCAGATGGGGGCCTGCACTCAAGGCGGCAATGAGAGCGGGACCGTCGCAATCTATCGCTACATAGCATCCCTTTTCCTTCAGGGCCAGGCACAGCCGGGCATAGGTATCCGCCGGGACACCGGGGGGCAGGCTGCCGCAGAGAGCTGCCCAATCCCCTGGCTGGCAGGCATCCAGCATAAGCCGCTCCATCCGGGCCAGGGTATCGGCGTCCACCGCCGCGCCCCGCTCATTGATTTCGATGGTGTGGCCGTTGTTCTCCCGAATTTTCAGATTAACCCGCAATTCCCCGTCTGTTGCAATCAGTCGGCAGGGCAGCAGGGGAGAGAGGGAAGCGGCGATGGGTGCACCCCGGAAGTCAAAGCCTGCCAGCTGATAATTCCCCGGAAATGCAGCCAGCACCCGGGCTACATTCACCCCTTTGCCTCCCAGATCCATTCTGGCTACATCTACCCGGTTGGGGGCGCTGGGATCGAATCGATCCAGCGTCATGGCTTTGTCCCAGCAGGGATTGAGGGATAATACAGTGATCATGGATTTTCCTCCCCGTAAAGAAATGCATGGACATATGGCCGCTGATTTATTATGGGCTCTTCGGCTCCCAGGGAGTGAGGGGTGAAGCCGCTGTTCCTCAGGAAGGCCCCCAGCAGCCGGCCAATATCAATCATATTCAGATTGCAGTCGATAAGGGGAAGCAGCGCTCCGGCCAGATGCAGGGCTGTGCCCAGAGAAAAGGTATCTATCAGACGCCGTCCAGCGCTTTGCATCACCCGAATGGCCCGCCCCGCCGTTCCGCTGCCTTTGGCGGAGCGGATAAACTGATAGGCCTGATTTCCGGTAAGGTATTGGGGGGGATTGTCCAGCCCCAGGGACAGTTGTTCTTCCTCGGTCAGTGAAAGAGGAATGCCATTGAGGGCGTCCACACAGGCGGCAAATGCCTGCATGTTTACGGCGCAGTAACGGCGGATGTTTAGCCCCAGGGTCTGGTTCAGGGTGCGTATCATCAGATTGGGCCCGCCAAAGCATGCCACATATTTCAGGGGGATGGGAATAGGCAGCTTGTCCACGGTGATTAGGGCATCCGCCTGCAGGGACAGCAGCCGCATTTCCCCGGTATCCATGTGGAGGGAGAGGATGAGAATGGCTTCTGCCTTGCCGAAATTTTCCCGCATATCGGGGGCGTTGCTGCTCATCAGCAGGATGTTCAGCCGCCTTTCGTCTAGGCCTTGGATATCACATAAATCCCGCTGGGTGGTAATTATTCGCTTTTCTGCAGGGGCATAGATCATTGTATGGGCATCCAGGGCCTTGATCAGGGATATGGTTTCTTCTTCAGTCCAGATGTGATGTGCCTGGGCGTAGACAAAGGAACACAGCATCAAAAGGGCGGTCAGCCCACATAAAAAATGTTTCATTCCGGCCTCCCATTGAAATATCTGATGATATTATAGCATATACGGAGAGTGCCCGCAAGAAAAGGAGAAGAACAAAAGAAAATTTCAAAAATATCAAAATTTTTGAAAAAATCCTCTTGACAAGCGGTGCTAAATGAGATATTATATACATCGTCCCGCGCATGGTGTGCAAGACGAGGGAGCATAGCTCAGCTGGGAGAGCATCTGCCTTACAAGCAGAGGGTCATAGGTTCGAGCCCTATTGTTCCCACCACAAAATGGCCCGGTAGTTCAGTCGGTTTAGAATGCCAGCCTGTCACGCTGGAGGTCGAGGGTTCGAGCCCCTTCCGGGTCGCCATATTTGCCTTGGTAGCTCAGTTGGTAGAGCATGTGACTGAAAATCAC
>SVGR01000014.1 GCA_015056265.1 Clostridiales bacterium | reverse complement strand
GCCGTGGGAAACGCCTACGATATAGTCGTCATGATAGCCCACCCGATGCCGCAGGGTGGAAGTAATCTTTTCACGCACCCAGTCATAGCGCACTACGATGGGCAGATCCTCGGGGCACATACGCACCGCGGCATTCATGATAGCGCCCACCTCGCCCCGGCGCACCCAGGGCGAATCACCGCTGTTTTCACCCCATTCACCGAAGAAGCCGCCTTCCAGGCAGAAAATCACGTCCCGGTTCGCCGCCAGAACGGGCTTGAGCTGCTCCATATGCCTGAGCATCTGGGTCAGGCTCACCGCATCCTGCTTGGCTTCCTGGAACTGATTAAACACATAGGCAAAGCGCAGAGCCACAGTGATGCCCAGTTCCCGGCAAAGCTGGAAATATTCATTCATGTTGTCAACAGCCACCTGATCCAGGTCCCTGTCCCGGTATTCGGTCAAATAGAAATATACCTGGGCCACCACGGGGGATTCAGGCTGGTAATCGTTTACAAACCTGATCAGCCAGGAGGCGGCGTCGGTACCGGCGTCTGCGCCCTTGTAATCGCCGTCCTGGGTGTACATCTGGGGGGTATACTTGCCGCTGCCCACGCTCATGTAGGTTTCCAGCCGGAAACCACGGTTGGGGTTCTTCAGCATCTGGAGATAGCTATCGCCGCAAAGCGCAGGGGTTTCAAAGGTGATGGTCTCCGCCTGCGCAGGGATCACGCCCAGCAGCATCACGGCAGTCAGAAAAAGAATAACACATTTTTTCATGTTTTTTCCTCCTGTCATTATCATTCAAGGCGCTTTATTGCACCTCGCCCAGAATGTTCACACCGTTTTCAAAGGGAATATCATTGGCCATCTTGGCGCCGGTGCCGGCATGATTGTGGATATACACCCCCAGCCGGTATGCGCCCCCATCGGGCAAATCCAGCGCCGCCGTGCAAGTAAGGCTTTCCCCTGCGGTCAGCTTGTTCAGCGTGCACAGGGAGGCACGGGATACGATTTCCCCGGCTTCATTCACCAGCACCGCCTCAATATCCTCCAGGGCCAGGGGCGCCGCAAAGCCGTAATTGGTAAGATTTAAAGAAAGACGTACCTTGCTATCCTGAATGGATGCCTTGGCATCGGAAGCCTGAATGTGATAGCCCAGGAAATCCCGGACGTAATCGAAGAGCGTGCGCTTGAGCGGCTGTCCCTTCAGATCCTGAAACCAGGCGTCATAGGGCACGGAAAGGCCGTGCTGGGCCAGGGTTTCGGGGGTGGCTTCCAGTTCTCTGGCCTGCCAGAGAATCCACTTGCCGCCGCCCTCCCGGTAATTATGATAGCAGCTCAAAGCGGTGAAATGCAGATCGTGGGTGTATTTGACCACGGCCCAGGGATCCATATCCGGGCACTGCTGCGCCCAGGGCATTTCGCCTTCCATCAGCACCCGTTCACAATTCTTCTGCACCCGTTGGAAATCCTCGGAATCCCAAGTGGAGCCAAAACTCCAGGCGTGGGAGAAGCCCACGATGTAATCGTCATGATAGCCCACCCGATGGCGCATCGTAGCGGCGGTTTCCTGGCGCACCCAGTCATAGCGCACCACGATGGGCAGATCCGCGGGGCACATACGCACGATGGCGTTCATGATTTCATCCACCTTGCCTTCGCCCCGCCAATGGGCAATGCCCGATTGCTCGCCCCACTCGCCGAAGAAGCCGGCCTCCAGGCAGAAAAGCACGTCCCGGTTTTCCGCCAGCAGGGGCTTTAGCTGCTCCATGTGCCTGAGCATCTGTTCCAGGGAGGGCTCCTGCTTGGCTTCCTGGCCTTGGGTGACGATGTAGGCAAAACGCAGGGCCAGGGTGATCTTCTGCTGACGGCACGCCTGGAAGAAGGCGTTCATGTTGTCAAAGGCCGTCTGATCCAGATCCCGATCCCGATATTCCGTCAGATAGAAATACATCTGGGAAACCGTGGGGGATTCCACATTGTAATCGTACAGCCGGTTCATCAGCGCGCCGATGGCGTCCTCGCCCATATTCGGCCCCAAATAATCCCCGTGCACCGTATAGGACTGCAGGCCGTTGCGGCCGGAATCCACATTCATGTAATTTTCGATGCGGAAGCCGCGGTCAGGGTTTTTCAGCATCTGCCGGGCATTCTTGCCGCTGAGGGCAGGGGTGTCGAACACCATGATCTCCCCTTCCATAAATGCCGTCACCGGCAGCAGCGCCAAACACAGGCAAAGGATCAGCAATCGTTTCATTTCGGTGTTTCTCCTTTCAGGGATCCAGTCGCAGATAATCCATGGCAGGAACCTGATATCCTTCCCATTCCGCCGCTTCGCCGGCCTTGTTCACGATGATCTTTACGCCGTTTTCGAAAGTGGTCACAGAGAGATTTTCTTCCGGTTCCTGATATTCCATGATGAACTGGCCGGCCAGATCCCTGGTCTTTTCAGCCCGCTGCTGCCACAGGGCAATATCTCCCTGCCAGAGAGAATACTGGGTGCTGATCAGTGCATTCAGGGCGGTATTGCGCAATTCGTAGGGAGAATCCCAGGTTAAGGTTACAGAAATGGAATCGCCGGTAGCCATCTGATGGAGGAAGGCCCTTTCGGGATCATTTTCTTCATTAAGCGGCATGCCGGCAAGCAGCGCAAAGCCGTGCACCACCATCTGATAGAAAGGAATGGTGCGGGTGGAAACGTCACAGCCGCTGTCGGACACGGGGGATCCCAGCACCGCATTTACATAGGGCAGGGCATAGAGATTACCGCCGTCGGTGATGGGGTTTTCAGTGGAAGAAAGCATTTCCTGCCAGATGGCCACCGCATCTTCCCGGCTGGTATAGCGCTGCACCTTCCGATCGCCGTAGAGCAGGCTTCCCAGTTCATAGAAATAGGGCGCTGCATCCAGCATAGGCGCCTTCATCTCCACAGGGGAGCGCAGCAGCCAATCCGACCGCTTGTTGATCACATTGGTCATCATATCCACTGTGCCCCGGTCTGCATAGTCGCCGGATACTTTCTGGGCGGCCTGGCCGGTCTTGCCGTCATAAATGCCAATGAGATCGATCATGGGATAGAGATCAATTCCCGCTTCCTGGCAGGCCTTCTGCAGCTGCCGGTAGCCCTTTTCCCCACCCAGCGCACCGTCGAACTGAAGCTTTTCAGCGTTCCGGTACATGCCGCCGGGCTGAAATCCCATCAGCACCAGGGACAGCGGGCCGTTGGCCGCCATTTCCTTGGCCATCTGTTCGGCTTGGGAAAGGGTGGTAACAGCCAGAGTGGCCTGATAGGCAATACCCAGGATGTTGCGCTTTTCCTGGGCCCCTCCCATCACCCGGGCGAAGAGCCGGTTGTTCCCGGCGTCGGCCTTCTGCAGGCCCACTTCCGCCATCAGATATTCCCGGTATGCCAGGGCCATCTGATTGTAATCGCCGTTGCCCGGCAGCACCCGGTAGAGCACCACCGGGTTCACCGTCTCGCTGTAGGGCGCGCTCACGGTAACGGTCTGGGCGTAGACGTCCTTGTTGTTGATGATGTAGGTATCTCTTTGGGTGTAGGTAAAGGTGATATACGCATTGGAAAATGCAGAGCTTTTACCAGGCACAGATGCATTGAGGGTGGCAATACCGGCGCCTTGATGAGCAATCACCAACATGCCCCGTCCATTCTTGTGCATACCCAACACCGGCAGACAAGCACTCTTGAGCAGGCTCTTTTCCCGCTGGGAGGCCAGGGAGGGATCCACCCCATACACCTGAGCACTGTAGGCCGCCGCCTCCGGGTTCACCTTATTGTATTCAAGCAGCGCCCCCTGACCGTCAGGAATGAGCACATAGCCCTGATCGGTGGCCAGCGCGCCCCCGAAATAGGGCATCAGCGCGATGGTGGTGATGGTCATATCGCCCCGGTTTTCGATCATGTCATAGCGGATTTCCGCCCGGAGGGTATCCTTTTCGAAGGTGAAATCCACCGGTACGGTGAAATTGCTGGTGGCCCCGGGGAAATCAAAGATCATCCGCTTTCCGCCGGGGATTTCCTCCGTCTTCAGGCCGCCGGCCTTAATGCTGCCGGACCAGGAAGAAAACACGTTGCGGTTATTGTATTTGTCCGCCACCGTCACGCTGATGATGGCGTTGCGCCGATCCTCCCCGGCGCTGTCGCGAACCTTTTTGGGCAATACGGGATAGCTGCTGAACAGCACTTCCCCATTTTCCAGGATGGTGATTTCGCCCGTCTCATCATTAATGGAAAGGGAGAGGCCCTCCTCCGCCTGCCCCAGAGGGCAGAGGGAGAACAGCAGCGCAAGCACCGTCACATAAATCCATGCTTTTTTCATGCTTTTTCCCCCTTACATCCGATAGCGGATTTCATCCATCACAGTGTCAAAGAAGAAATAGAATTGCTGGCCCATGCTGAAAAGCAGCACTGCAATGAAGAACATGATGGCCAGGCCCGCCACCGTCAGCAGGATGGACGCCACCGTTTTCTTCACCGTATACTGATGGGCGGTCATCATTCCCAGCATCAGCAATACTGCGCTCCAGATCAGGGAAATGGAATTGATGATGCTGTAAATGCCGCTTTCATCCAGCGTCAGCCCATGGGTCACCACCAGCATGGGGAAGCCTATCAGCAGCCGCGGCAGCATGGCATAGCAGGTCATAATCCAGATTTCCTTGAAAGTGCCCTCCCCATCCAGCAGGGAACATACCGCCCAGTTGGATATGGTCCACAGCACCATCAGGAAACTGGAGGTAAGCAGCGTGGTCCACAGATTGAAATCCTGGGGCTCGTTATAGTTGAATACGAATGCCTTACCATGATATTCCAGGGCGGAGAGCACAAACATGAGGATGCAGATCACATTGGCAATCATCAGCGATCCACGGCCCTCATATTTGATATCGTTAAAGGCCTCGATGGGATGGGTCAGTTCGGAAAAGGTCCAGCCAAACTTCCGCTTATCCCATCTGGAAGGGCGGAAACGGCCCCAGTCATAGCCCGCAATGCTGCGGCCCAGATTGATCAGCATATGTTTTCCGCTGCTCATGCCTTCCGCCTCCTTTTCTTCTGCTTCACAGAGAAGCCCATCCATTTGCGCAGGCCACGGTAGAGATAGGATAGGGCGATGCACCCTGCCACCACACCCAGCAGCAGCCATACGAAATTATCCCGGATAAATTCTCTTCTCACATTGCTCAGCACCAGGGAATAGTCATTCCTCGCCCCGGCGATTTCCAGATTTTCCAGCGCCTCCTGCCATTTGCCCTGCTGCATGTAGGCCTTGCCGATGCTCTTGTAGGCCAGGGTCATGGAAGCGTCATATTTGAGGATCTGCCGCCATGCGTCGATGCTGGCCTGATATTCACCGGCGGTATAATACCGCAGCGCTTCGCCCAGCAATTCCCGATAGGGGGTGGGGGCAAATTCCGTCAGCGTCCCCTTCACCTTATCCAGCACGATGTAATTCTTGCCGGTGTATACCACGGCAGAAGGATCGGAGAACATGCCCTTCACATCGCCCTTTCCGCCGAAGGTGCCCAGCAGATCCCCATCGGGGCTGTACTGGAACAGCCGCCCCCAGGTACCATCCAGCACGGTGATCACGCCGTCTTCATCTACGGCGATATCGGTCAGCTGGGTCTGCTTATAGGCGCCCTTTTCGGTATAGCCCCGCAGATCGCCGTAACGGTTGGGATCCAGGGCGGTGCCGTTTCGAGGATGATTGAGGATATTCTTGCCCAGCGCGTTGAGCTTTTTCACGTTGCCGGATCCGCTCTGGGTCTTAAAAATGCTGGCGTAGATGAAATCTTCGCCGTCCATTACGATGTTGCTGTATTCGATGGGGATGGAACGGGCCATGGTTTCGGATGCTTCCTTGCTAAAAAAGGATTTCCAGAATCGTTCCATGATCAGGCTCAAGGTGGCCTCGATCACGTTGGCGCCGAAAAAGCCTTCAAACCCGCCCTCAGGATTGAACATCAGCAGCCCCTGATACACACCGTTGGCCAGCACATAGGCATTGCCATCCTTATCCATTACGGCCTTCACCGGCTTGAAGGTGGTGCCGGCAAGGGCCTTGGCGTCAGGCTTTTCGTAAACGATCGTCGCTTCGTCATCTTCATTGAGAAGCAGCAGCCGCTTGTTGTTCTTGTCGCAGACCAGCATGCCCCTCTCCCCTACAAACAGGCCGGTGGGAGAATAGAATTCATCGTCATCATCATCCACGATGGGGGTATCCAGTTCCTTGATCATCTGGAAATTCTCATCCAGAACGACGATGCGGTCATTGCCGGTATCCGCCACATAAAGCTTTCCGTCCAGCCAGAAGATATCCTCCGGCATATCGAATTCCCCTGCGCCGGTGGCGCCGCCAGTGATCACCCGCACAGGCTGATAAATCTCAGCAGAGGGCCGGGCCTGGGCGCCGGTGGTGTAGGTGTAGCTTTCCGCAGCGGCGGGCAAGGCGCCTGCCATCACCAGGAGGGCGCATACGGCAGCCAGCAGCCGTCGAAGGCCAAATTTCATTTCCATAGGCGCGCCTCCTTTCTTAGTCCTTGATGCCCGAATGGGACATGGTTTCGATTACGTTGCTCTGGGTAATAATGAAGAGGATGACCGGCGGCAGCATCAGAATCACTGCCACGGCAGAGGCCACACCACTCATTGAGATACCCGATGCGCTCATCTGGCTCAGGGCTGTGGGCAGTGTCTTGAGGTTTTCGGAATAGATGTACTGCAGGCCCTGATTGTTCCAAACACTTTGGAAGGTGAAGATCAGAAGGGTCAGCCAGGCGGGCTTCACCATGGGCATCACCACGCTGCGCCAGATGCGCCAATCCCCCGCCCCATCGATCCGGGCCGATTCAATCAGCGACCGGGGAATGGATCCCATGAACTGCCGCATCAGGAATACGCCGAAGGAACCAATGAGCACCGGCACGATCAGGGATGCATAGGTATCGATCATGTGCATCTTGGACATCACCAGATACTGGGGAATCTGGATAACCTCCTGCCGGAAGAGGATGGCGAACACCACCAGCTGGGACAGGAAGAATTTCCCCGGGAAATTATTGATGGCCAGAGGATAGGCGGCCAGAGAAGCAATCACGATATAAACGATGGTTGCCACCACAGACACCAGAATGCTGTTGAACAAATACCGTTCGATGGGCACCAGCAGCCCCATCTGCATGGAGAACAACTGCCGGAAATTATCGAAGGTGGGATTGGTAACGAAGAACCGGGGCGGATAGATGAACAATTCGCTCAGGGGCTTGAAAGCGCAAATGATGGAATAGATGATGGGCAGCGCGGTGAAAGCGCCGCACACCAGCAGGAACAAAAACATGGCCAGATTGCCGCCGAAGGAACGGGAAACCCGCTTTTTCGGCTTCAGCCGCCGCAAAAATGAACGTGCCATTTCCCTTCCTCCTTTACTCGCCGGAAATACTGCGGATGCCCTTGTTGATCAGCTGCCATGCGCCGATCATGATCAGGAACAGCACCATGGCCACCGCCGAGGCATAGCCCATTTCATAACGCACGTAGGCATAGTCATACAACTGCATCTGCAAGGTGTAGGTGGAATAGTCCGTGCTGGGGAAGCCGGTCATGGCCATACACACGCCGCCCACCGCAAAGGCGGAGGAGATGGACAGGATGGCGCCAATGAGCAGCTGGGGTCCCATTTGGGGCAGGGTAATGTGCCACAGTTCCTGCCAGCGGTTGCGCACGCCGTCGATGGCCGCCGCTTCATACAGTTCCTGATTCAGGCTCTGGAAACCGGCGATGAATGCCAGGAAGCCGGCGCCCATACTGCTCCAGATCAACACCACGATAACAGGAATCATGTTGACGGCAGTATCGGTAAGCCAGTATACAGGCCCCTGAACCGCCCCAAGGGAAAGCAGGAAATAGTTGAGCAGGCCATAGGTATCTTCACTGAAGATATACATCCACACCACGTAGAGGCTGCCGGAAAGCACGGGGGCATAGAACAGCAGCGTCAGGATGGGGCGGGTGCGGCGGCCCAGATCGTTGATCATCCAGGCCAGCACAAAACTGAGCAGATATCCTACCGGGCCGGTAATCACCGCAAAGGTAAGGGTGTTTTCCAGGGCGATGAGGAACAAATCGTCATTGAGCAGCAGCTTTTCATAATTGGCAAAGCCCACGAAATTGGGCCATTCCAGCATGTTGAAGTCTGTAAAGCTGAGCACCACCGCCGATAGCACCGGCACCAGGAAAAACAGGATAAAGGGGATGAACCAGAAGGAAAGCATGATGTAATTGGTGCGGCAGCGGATGATCTCCCGCAGTAAGCCTTGTTTCTTCATTCCTTTCCCTCCTTATTCCAATCCAAATTCCTGGCGCTTGCGCAGCAATTCTTCATCCATCTGCTCCGCATAGCGCACCATGATTTCCCGGGGATTGCCCTGATAATACACCACATTGCGGAAAGCATTGGTCAGGCACCGGGATACGTAATAGCTGGCCGGCGTCATGGGAATATCGGTGAGATGTTCCCGCTGGGCCATCAGTGCTTCCATTTCCCCGCTGCTCCAGCCCAATTGCTCCATGGCCTTCGTATTGGCGGTGAAATAACGGGAGGACGGGCCGTAAGCGGCTTCCACCGCCTGCCCGAAATCGATCTGGGTTTCCGCACGGCTCCACCATTCAATGAACTGGAAGGCTGCCTCTTTGTTCTTTGCCGCGGAGAGCATCAGTGTGCCTGCCGCCTGGCTGCTTTCGGTACGGATGATATTGCCGTTTTCATCCATGATGCCGGGCACCGGGGCCATGGCCCACCGGCCGGCGATTTCCGGAGCGGCGGATACCAGCGTGGCATACAGGGACAGGGGCATGATGCCGATGGGCATTTCGCCGCTGCGGAAACGGTTGAAGAAGTCAAAGGCCACGGTCATGCCGTATTTGGTGTACAGTTCCGTCCAGGCGGTAAAGGCTTCAATTCCTTCCGGTTCGGTAAGCCGGGTATAGGATTGTTTATCGTCGTAGAGATTGCCGCCCCGCTGGAGCAGGAACATTTCCAGAATGGTCTGGTCGCCGCCGGAAATACCGGCGCTCAGGTTGTTAAGATGCAGCTTCTTGATCAGCGCATAGAATTCATCCCAGGTGTTGGGGATTTCCAGGCCCATATCCTCAAAGATATCGGTCCGGTAATACATCATGTAGTACATCTGGGTATCGGGCAGGGCGTATACCCCGCCTTCAAAGGTGAAGGGAATGATGGCAGAGGGATGGAACCGATCCGCAATTTCCGCATAGCCGGGATACTGGGTCAGGTCTTCCGCAGCGCTGCGCACCGCCAGGATCACCGGGGTGCCTTCGCCGGCGAACATCACCACGTCCGGGTTGGTGCCGGAAACGATGGCCTGCACGATGGCTGCCTCCGCATTGACCAAGGAAAGATTGACCTTCACGCCCGTTTCCTTGGTAAAGCCGCTGCGGATCATCTGCTCAATCAGCTGGGCCTGGTCACGGCCGATGGCGGCACCTTTATCGCCCACGCCGCTGGCGGACAGCCATACGGTCAGCTCACCGCCCTTGCCCATCTTGGAATAATCCTTTTCAAAGGAATTGAGAAAGCAGCCAAAGCGGAAGGAGAGATTCTCCAGCAGCCCAGCATCGCCCTGGGCCTTGCCGCCCTGGGGCACCAGCTCAATCCGGTCCAGGGCCAGGGGCTGTTCCTGCATGCTCTTGAGAATATCCGACAGCGCCGTGATATTGCTGCGGAAGGTGATCAGCTTTTTCGGGATGCACCGGGGATCCTCCAGAAATTCATCCAATTGATCGATGACCACCTGCAGGAAGGAGGCATTGCTGCTGCCCCCACCCAGGGCATAGAGGGCGGATTTCTGGGTATTCAGGGCTTCCCGGGCTTTTTCGAAGCCCTCCATCATGCCGGGAATTTCGCTGTCCAGATAATAGTCACGGTTCAGGTCGGGGGTGGCGCTGGTAACCATGATGATATCCCGGTACACATTGCCCAGCGCTTCCACCGCTTCATCCAGGGCCTTGAGCACAGGGGCGCTGTCCCCCAGCCGGCACACCAGCCGCAGGGTATGTTCCCCTTCCGTCAGATATACGGTCTGGGGAAGCTCCTGCTTCGTCCAGCCAAAGCCATAATCAAAGCCCACATACTCCCATTCCTGGAAGGGGACTTCCCCATCCAGCAGGATAGAGCGAATGGATGCCATGCCCTGCTTATTATTCTGCAGATAGTGGAAAGACAGGGTATAGAAGCCGGCCTCGGGCACGTTGAAGGACCATTCCACCCAGTCCCCCATCTGCCGCCAGCTGTAACCGCCCAGGGAATTGAGCAGCAGCGTCCTGGAATCGTTAGGGGTCACATTGGGGGAACTGCGGTCGCAGAAAGGGGTCAGGCCCCGGAGGGATTTGAGGGATGCCCGCTCCGCCTGGATAAGGACGGTATCCTGCGCATGATGCTCCATTCCCTCATACTGCTTGATGTATTCTTCGTAAGTGGGCAGGGCGGGGGCCTTCACCAGTGCTGCGTCCCGGATTTCCAGCTCGCCCTGGACGGCAGTAATGCCGATTTCATGGCTCCCCTGGGTAAGGGACAGGGTGAAAAGTGCGTCGTCGCACGCATTTTCCTTCCACAACGTGGCCTCTGCCCAATCAAAAACCTCCACCTGACGGGGGGACAACTCGTCCCCGAATTCATCCCGCTCGAAATCGCCGTCGGTTTCATCCTTCCACAGCCGGGGCAGGGTGATTTCTTCCCCCGCATCCACGCCGTCCACCGTTACCCGAATCCGAAGCGGGGTGCCGTTGCCGGGCATGGCGCGGTAGGAAAACTGCAGCAGATATTCCCCATCCTCCGGCACGTCCAAAGGATAGGTTTCCTCCAGCGCCAGGGCGGGCAGCGCCGCCAGACACATGAGAAGCACAATCAACAAAAATTTTCTCATATCCATTCTCCTTAACCCACGATGCCCGATTTTTCAATGCTTTCCACGAAATGGCGCTGCAGGCACAGATACAGAATAATCAGCGGCGCGATCAGAAGCAAGCATCCCGCCTGCTCATAAATAGCGATCTGATACGAATTGTGGGACAGCTGACCCAGGGTTTCGGATGTTTCCAGGGCCGCCCGGATGGAGGAAAGCTTTACCGAGAAGGTACTGGCGCCCCCCAGATAGATGCTGGCGAAATAGTAATCGTTCCAGTACCATACGATGGAGAAGAGGAACACCATGATCATCTGGGTAACGGAAGCGGGCAGCATAATGTGCCAATAGCACCGGTAATGGCCGCAGCCGTCGATATGAGCGGCGTCTTCCAGTTCCTTGGGCATGCCGGTGTAAAACTGCCGCATGATTAGGATGAACAGAGAAGCGCGGATACCGGAGCCCAGAATGGCCATGAAGGGGAAGAGCCCAGGCTTGCCCAACAGAGAAATGGGCGCGCCGTTGAGCGCCGTGAAGATACCGAAAATATCAAAGCTGCTGAACATCAGATAGGTGGGCATGGCGATCATCTGAGGCGGAACCACGATGGAAAATACCAGCAGCAGGAACAGCAGCCCCCGGAAGGGGAACTTAAACCGGGCAAAGCCGTAACCGGTGATAGCGGCGGCGCAGGTCTGCAAAACGGCGCTGGAAATGCTGATCCAGGCGGTATTCAGCAGCGGCTTGACAATGCCCAAATCATGATACAGCAAAGTAAAGGAATTGACGGACAGATGCTTGGGGATCCATACTACCGTCAGATCGTATACATCCTCCACCGTACGGAAGGACATGCTGATCATATAAATCACAGGATAGAGCACCACAAAGGTCATCAGCGCCATGAAGGCAAAGCGGAAGAATTTGAACGCCAGCATGCCCCAGTAGTATCCGGGAGAAGTGGCCGCTTTATTTTTCTGCATGATCAATATCCTCCTTTCAGCATCCGTTTTTCTTTCCGGTTCTGCCGGGTAAAGAGCAGGAACAGGAACCCGATAATGGCAAACACAATCACAAAATAGACCCAGAACATGGCGGAACCATAGGAAATATTATAATTTCCGTACACCGTTTCAATCAGATATTTCATGGTAACGTTGGTCGTGCTGGTGAAGGAGTCCACAATGGTATATATGGCCACTACCAGCAGGTAGGGCTTGAGCAGCGGCAAGGTTACCTTCCAGAAAACCACCCAGGCAGAGCCGCCCTCCACCCCGGCCACTTCATAGTAGCTGGAGGGAATGTTCATCACGCCTGCCAGGATGATCAGGATCTGGATCCCGCTGAGCCACACGGCGTCGGCGGAATTGGTAATGATGCCGGAAATCACTTGGTTAATGCTGTTGGGAATGCCTGCATTCTGCATGGCGGCCAGAATAAGGGTGGGGTTGAAGAAGCTGCCTGCATCGGCAGGACCCTGGGCAACATTGAGCACACTGGCCTTAAAAATGGAAGAAACAATACCCGTGGTAACGATCACGGGCAGGAAGAAAATCCCGCGCATGAAGGTGCGGCCCCGGAAATTGCTTTTGAGCATCAGGCCCACAATCACACTGAAGCAGACCACCAGCGGCGCTTGATACATCAGCGTTTGCATGGTCTGGGTCAGATAGGGCAGAAATTTGGTGTCCTGCGTGAACAGATTGATGTAGTTGGCAAACACTCCGTCCTTCAGGGGAACAAAGCTCAGGGAAACGGCGCTGAATGCCTGCAAGGAATAGGTCAGTGATACGACCAACGGCCGGATAAAGAAAATTGAAAAGCCAATCAGCCAGGGCAGCACAAATACAAGCCCCGCCAGGCCCCTGCGATGTTCCATGCTTAATCCACGCGCACGTTTCATGTGTTTCTCTCCTTTTATGGGGGTATGGGGAGGATGGCAGGAACCTGCCACCCTCCCCTGATGATACCTGGTTTATTTCCTTATTGGATGATCCAGCGGGCCAGTTCTTCGTACATATCGTCCACAACCAGCAGGATCCAGCCGGATTCGATGACCATATCGTCATCCACGGGGAATTCATCGCCATCCAGCAGCAGGCCGAAATCATCAGCGCCGGCATAGATCAGCATGCCGTAGAGTTCTTCGGCGGTGGTGCCGGCGGGCACGGTGATAGCGCCGCCTTCAATCACAGCGGAAGCGCCTTCTGCGGTCTGCAGGGCGTAGCCATTGGTGAGGTCGAGCACGCCCACTTCGGCGAAGACCAGTTCGAAGTAGAGGTTGGGTTCGCGCTCGTCATAGCAGCGCAGGGTCATGCCGGTTTCCACGGGGGTTTCATCGGACACCTGCACGCCATCCTTGAAGGCATGGGCCACGGCGCCGTAGGGCACACTGAACACGTTGGCGATCAGTTCGCCGGCCTTCATGTTCATGCAGGAGATACCGTTTTCATCCACAACCACGCCGGCTTCTTCAGCGGCATCCTTCTTCGCCGTGAGGGCGAAAACGATGGCGGGATCCAGCTGGCGGGTAATGTTGGCAACATAGTAGGCAGCGATGGCGGCGCCGTCCTTGGAAACGGTAACCACCATGCCCTGGGCCAGTTCTTCGTCATCGGCAGCGGCAGCGCCTTCCTTGGTCACGGCGATTTCGCAGCCGT
Organism: Clostridiales bacterium; assembly: GCA_015056265.1. Classification (GTDB taxonomy): domain Bacteria; phylum Bacillota; class Clostridia; order Christensenellales; family Aristaeellaceae; genus RUG563. Next base: position 19,380 of record SVGR01000014.1, on the reverse strand, counting down.
CAGCAGCCAGCAGGGCCTTGAAAGCGGCCACATCCATGGCACGGGCATAGATGCGTTCGCCGGCGATCTTCAGCACCTTTTCGCTGTCAGCCAGGGACTTAAGCACGTCGTTGGCGGGGGCAGCGGTGAGACCGGCCAGGTATTCGCCGTCCACGGTGAGGGTGGGAGCGGCAGGATTGAGATCGTCAGCCAGCATGAAGTAGGTATCCACGAAGTAGGAGCCGTGGGGGCCGCCGGCCAGGTTGTAGTGGGTCTGGAAATAAGTGCCCCACTGCTTGGAGAACACGTCGGCGGGGATCAGGGACTTGCCGTCAGACAGGAAATCGCTGATATTGAAGGCCACAAAGCCGGTCCAGTTGCCGGGCAGATAGATGGTAGAGCCGGTGCTCTTGACATCGGTCCACTTATCAGCGCCGTCTTCCATGATATAAGCGGTGGAGCCGCCCTTCAGGGTGTACCAGGCGCCGTCAGCGGCCAGCTGCACGTCCTGAATCATGAAGGTGGGCACGTTGGGGGTGGAGATGTGATAGCCGATCCACTTGGCCTGGGAAGCAGGATGCTCGGGAGTACCCATCTTGTTGCCCAGCAGCAGATAGTTCACAGCGCCGTTCCAGGTGATTTCCTTCATGCTGGTCATCTTCATGGCATATTCGCCGGAGCCAACATGCAGGCGGGAGAATTCCTTACCGGTGCGGTCGGAAGCATTGGTCATGTAGTAGGTTTCAACAACCTGATCTTCATAGTCCGCCAGCAGGATCACATCCTGAGAAGCGGGCAGGGCATTTTCGCCGTTGATGGCCTTGATGGCTTCCTTGTCCACCTTGTAGGAGACAGCGTCGATATCCTCATAGACGACTTCTTCTACTTCTTCCACCACGGGCATTTCGTAGCCCAGCTGATAGCCGAGGTTATCCAGGACAAAGGAACCGTATTCGCCGCCAGCCGCATTGACGTGGAAAGCAAACATGGTTTCCCACTGTTTGGAGAAGATATCAGCAGGAACGAGAGGTTCGCCGCCAGCCAGGAAGCTGGTCACGGGGATGTACACATAGCCGCAGAATTCGCTGGGCAGGCCAAGGCTGGTGCCGTCCACGGTTTCGGTCACCCACTGGGTGGTGCCGTCGGCCAGGTAGTAGTAGGGCATATCCTTGGTCAGGGTGTACCAGGCGCCGCCGGAAGTGATCTGAACATCCTGCATCAGGAAAGCGTCAGCCCAGCGGGTGCCGTTGGCAGCGCCCTTGGCAGCCTGGATGTGGAAACCGAAGTAGCGGGCCTGAGCGGCAGGGGTGTCGCCCAGCTTGCTGCCCAGATTAATGTACATCTGGTTGCCCCAGTGCAGATCGGTTTCGGAGGAGAGCATGGCAGCGCCGTTGCCCACTTCGTCTTCCACGAAGGTAACGGTGAAGGCGTTGTTCTGATGGGCGAAGGCAGCCTTCACATCTTCTTCAGTTTCGAAGGTGCGCAGCACATTGCCCAGGGTGGGAGCGGAAGAATAGCACAGGGTATCCAGGTAGATGGAGCCGTATTCGCCGCCAGCCGCATTGACGTGGAAGGCAAACATGGTTTCCCATTCCTTGGAGAAGATTTCATAGGGATTCAGGGGTTCGCCGCCGGCGGTGAAGCTGGCCACAGGGATGAACACATAGCCGCTGAATTCGCCGGGCAGGCCCAGGCTGGAGCCGTCAGTGGTTTCTTCCACCCATTCGGCTTCGCCGTCAGCCTTGTAGAAATAGGTGTTGCCAGCAGTCAGGGTGTACCAGGCGCCGCCGGAGGTGATCTGAACATCCTGCATCAGGAAGCTGTCAGCCCAGCGGGTGCCGTTGGCAGCGCCCTTGGCAGCCTGGATGTGGAAACCGATGAAGGTGGCAAAAGCGGCGTCGGTGGCGCCCAGCTTGTTGCCCAGATTGATGTACATCTGGTTGCCCCAGTGCAGATCGGTTTCAGAAGAGAGCATGACGGCGCCCTTGCCGGTGCCGGTGTGCTCATTGACGTAGGTGACGGTGAAGTTGTTGTTCTGATAAGCGAAGGCAGCCTTCACATCATCTTCGGTTTCGAAGTCGCGCAGCATGCCGGCCACGGGAACAACGGGGGTGGGGATCACGATTTCTTCGGGGAAGTTCTTCTGATTGTTCAGGAAGAAGCCTTCCAGCTTCATGGATCCCAGTTCACCGCCCAGACCGTTGAAATGGAAGTCAAACTTCACATTTTCAGCCTTGGCCAGCTTTTCGCCGCTGAGAGTGGCGCCGCCGCCTTTAACGAAGGATTTGAGAGAATACACGAGCAGGCCGGAGAAATTGCCGTCAATACCGGTGGAGGGGCCGTCGGTAACATCGTCAATCCATTCGGTGGAGCCATCAGGCAGCATGTAATAGGTTTCACCGCCGCCGACGGAGTAGATAGTGCCGTCAACATTGATATGCACGTCCTGGAGCAGGAACGCGGCAGGCCACTTGGAGAAGTTGGCAGCGCCCTGGCAGGTGTCAATGTGGAAGCCGAAGAAATTGGCTTCGTCAGCGCCTTCCAGCTTGCCCAGATCCGCCACAACAGTGGGGCCCCAGTACAGGCGGGCTTCGCTGCCGATTTCGGCGGCGAAAGCGTTAACTTTGCCTTCCACAGCAGTAACAGTCAGCGTTTCGCTGGTGCCCTGGAATACCTCGATCGCCTTTTCAGCGGAATCGAGGGGCAGGATCAGATTACCCCACTGGAAAGCGGGTTCTTCGGCGATGGCAGGAATGCTCACAACGCTGAGCATCATCATGACCGCCAGAAGCAGGGACAACGTCTTTTTCATTTAGGTCATCCTTTCTGAAAAAATTTTTATAGATTAACCCCGGTTCATCCCCGGGATTACTCCACGAACAAACTGTCAAGCATGTGTTGGAATTCGCTTTCATACTTGGCAAAGGCCGTCTGGGGGGTATAACCATTATAGAACATATCAGCCCAGTAATTCCAGTCTTCCGTATACCACACGCCGTAGCAGAAGGTATTGATGAACTTGGTGTTTTCTTCATACTCCTTCACAAATTCGTACTGTTCGTCGGTATAGGTCTTGCGGCGGTTTTCCACCACGTCCGCATCATCCTTGTGCTTTTCGCTGTACTGGGCCCGATAGTAGATCCAGGCGGCGCCGCCCAGGGGGTTCTTGGCGCCCCGCGGAATGGCGCTGACGCTGAAGATGGCGGGGGCCACGCCTTCATCGTTATCGGGACCAATGGGCATGGGCACGATTTCGATTTCGGAATTGGCCAAGGTGGTATTGCGCAGATCAAACTGACCGATCACGTTAGTGGGCCGTTCCATGAACATGGCCAGTTCGCCGTTGGCGAATACATCAAAGCAGCTGCCGAAACGGAAGTAGCCGCCCTGGGCCAGTTCCGCGCACAGTTCCTGACCGGCAATGGTTTTTTCATCATCGAATGCCAGGGAAAGCTTGCCGTTTTCCTTATCGATGTCGATGATGGTGCTGCCATTGGCCAGGGCGAAGATGTATTTCCAGTCGGTGCCGCAGCCGATCACGCCGTCGCCGGTCATTTCGATGGCGCACTTACGGAAATTCTTGAAATTCCACTTGCCCTCTTCGTAGTATTCCAAGGGGGTCTTTACGCCCTTTTCATAAAACAGGGTCGCATTGTATACCACATAGATGGGGGTAACGCCGCCGGAGCTGAAGCCGTAGTGATCGCCCTTCCACATAAAGGCATCCCAAACCTGATCGTTCCAGATGGGATCATCCGCATTGATGTAGTCATCCACCGGCTGGAGCAGGCCCCGGGCCAGCCACTTAAGGTAGGTTTCATCGGGCGTGCCGGTCACGTCAGGCACGTTGCCGGATACAACCAAGGAAAGAAACTGGTTTTTCCAGTCGTTCCAGGTCATAATGAAAGGCTCCACCTTGCAGCCGTACTTGAGCTCAAACGCCCTGATCTGCTTTTGCTGCAGGGCAGTGGGTTCTGATGTGAAGTGCACGCTAACTGTGGTACCGCGGATTCCCTTGTACAGGGCGTCACTTGCATCATCTGCCATGGCAGGTAATGCAGAAAGCAGTACACTGAGCAGGAGCAGGAGAGAAATCGCCTTTTTCATACAGATACCTTCCTTTATACATATTCCGTTTTCTTCTATCGCCAGAAGAAGATTTCTTTTATTATATCCTTTTTTGTCCGGAAAAAGTATAAAATTTGTCCCATTTGTTTAGAATTTATACTTTTTTTGTTTCCGTCCGGTCCTGCTGTATTCAAAAACAATTGTCTCTCTTTGCGTACAGTCAATTCTTGCCGTTTCCTCCGCCCGATTGCGGAAAAACTGCTGAATACATTATACTGCATTCGGGGGAAGAAAAGTAGAAAATTTCCTCATTTTTTTAGGATTTTCATTCTTTTCTTCCCCTTTTTCGCTCATTTTTTTATAAAATTTGGATTATTCCAGGAACATTCCGTCAATCCAATACTGAAATTCGCTTTCGTACTTGGCATAAGCTGCCTGAGGCGTGAGGCCATTATAGATCATTTCGGTCCAATAGTTCCAGTCACCCAGATACCAATCGCCAACGCCGTAGACGAAGGTATTGATGAAGGTGGCATCTTCTTCATATTCCTGAATGAATTCCCACTGCTCATCGGTATAGGTCTTGCGGCGGTTGGCCACCACGTCTTCGTCGTTCTTATGCTTTTCATTGTATTCCGCCAGGAAATAGGTCCAGGCCATGCCGCCCAAAGGATTCTTGGCATTCTTGGGGATGGCGACAGCATCGGCAATGCAGGGCACCAGTCCCTCCTCATTATCGGGGCCCATGGGCAGGGGAACGATTTCGATCTCCGCATTGGCCATGGTGGTGGTGCGCAGATCAAACTGACCAATCACATTGACGGGCCGTTCCAGCACCATGGCCACCTGGCCGTTACCAAAGGGCACGCCCCAGCCATCCATATTGGAATATCCGCCCTGCAGCAGCTCCGCCTGCAGTTCAATGGCGGCAATGGCGGGCTCGTTATTCATGGTGATGAGAATCTGGCCATTTTCCCGATCCAGCTCCACGGGGGAATTGCCATTGGCCAGGTTCAGCGCGTACCGCCAGCCAATGCCCGCGCCGACCACGCCATCGCCGGTCATTTCGATGGCGCATTTGCGGAAATTCTTGAAGTTCCACTTGCCCTCTTCGTAATACTCAAGAGGCGTTTTCACGCCCTTTTCATAAAACATGGAGGCATTATAGATGCAGTACAAGGGGCTGATCCCATTGCTGGATATACCGTAATGCTTGCCCATCCAGGAAAACATATCCCAAATCTGCTGATTCCAGATGGGATCATCGGCGATGACGTAATCATCCAGTTCCATCAGCAGGCCACGGCTGAGCCATTTGAGGAAGGTCTCATCCGGCACATAGCATACATCCGGCACCTCCCCGGAAACCACCAGGGAAAGCATCTGATTTTTCCAATCATTCCATGCCATGATGAAGGGCTCCACCTTGCAGCCGTACTTCAGTTCAAATGCCTTGATCTGTTTTTTCTGAAGGGTGGTAGGTTCGCTGTCAAACAGGATGGTGACGGTGGTTCCCCGTATGCCTTTGTACAGCGCATCGCTGCGCTCGTCTGCCATGGCGGGGAGAGAAGTTGTCAAAAGGGCCAGCAGCAACAGCATCGTAATCAGTTTCTTCATGATCTCGTCTCCTTTTCACTTGTCTGATATCTCATCCTCACCGACGGATGATTTTTCTGATTCTATTATATCGCTTCCTACACCCGAATTATATAAATAATATACTTATTTTCTGAAAATCTATTCTTTTTTTCATGGAATATTTCCGGTCGACATCTAAATTTGCAATTTTTCTTGATTTATTTGGGCTTAATATTTCCTGATAGTTGTTTTTTTGTATTTTCTTTTGTTTTTTTGTCCAAAGAGTATACTATATTATATATATTTTCTCTCCACACAAACATGGTATGTCTGCTCGTTGTTGGTCAGTTTTTCACGAAAGAAGGAGGCCTGTGCCGAAGCACAGGCCCCTTTTTTCGGAAAGATTCGATTTAATTACCGGGTGTAAGCATCGCCCAGGCCCATATCCGCCATCCAGTTGCGGAAGAAGTAGAGATAGTCGTCATCGTTGTAGGGCTCGATGGAAGCATTGTGGGTATAGAAGGAGGCGCGGTTGCACACATACAGCAGCACCTGCTGATCGCCGCCCAGATCATTGGCGATGGAATAGGTCTGGCCGAACTGGAAGGGAGTTTCGCCCTCCAGGGCTTCAGCGGTGACGGATTCGTAATCGGCGAAGAAGTTCAGATACTGGGACAGGTCCTCAGTGGGCCAGTTGCCGGCGCCCAGATTGTAGTACTTGTAGTTGGCAGTCAGATTGTCGCCATCCACGGTAATGACCACTTCACCGATGGTGTAGCAGTTGCCGCCAGCCAGGGAGAAGCGATATTCGCCGCTCTTCTGCAGATCCAGGGGCATAAAGGTGTACCACTTGTCAGTGATGGGATCGGCGAAATCGCGGAAAGCGGGGCCGATAACGCAGACGGTGTTGTTGGGATAGGCCACGAAGGGAACCACTTCAGCCTCGGGCATGATGTGGTCAGCGAAGAAGGTTTCGATGGTCATTCCGCCCAGATCGCCGCCCAAGGCGTTTACATGGTAGGCCAGGAAGGTCTGCCAATCCTTGCCGAAGGCAGTGGCGGGATCCATCACCGTGCCGTCACCCAGATTCTTGAAAGAATCAACGCTGAACATGACGTACCCTTCAAATTCGCTGGGAACCATCACGCTGGGGCCGTCCATTTTCTTTTCGACCCAGGTATCGGAGCCCTTTTCCTTCAGATAATAGGTGGCGCCGGAATTCATTCCAAAGTACTTGCCTTCGCTGTGAATCTGCACATCCTGCATGAGGAAAGCGTTGGGTTCCCGGGTACCATTGTTTTCAATACCCTTGGGAGCGGTGATGTAGAAACCGAACTGCGTGGCATTGACCACGTCGGTGCGGCCCAGCTTGTTGCCCATATTGACCAGGAACTGGGCGTCACCCCAACCAATCCGGCTTTCGCTGTCGAAGCTGACGGCATAATCGCCGTATTCGCTCTTAGCTTCCACGCCGGTGTAGCCGCAGCTGCCAGCGCCGCCCACGGCCCAGCCGGCTTCCTGCGCAGAGGGGAAGTTGGTGAAGATGGTGCCGTCGGCAAAGCCCAGGATTTCTCCCTTCAAGGGACGGTGGGTCATCACGTCAATCAGCAGAGAATAGTTGAGATAACCGGCTGCGGGGGCGTTTTCATCCACGGCCACGAAGAAGTTTTCCACGCGGATGGGGCCCACATCACCGCCCAGGGCATGCACATGGAAAGCAATATAGGTTTCCCATTCCTTGCCGAAATCGTTGGCAGCCTTCATCTTCTTGCCATTGGCGGAGAAATCGGCAATTTCAAACACCACATAGCCCTTCCATTCGGAGGGAACCATGACGCTGGGGCCATCGGCGGTGCGCACTTCCCATTCGGAAGCGCCGTCAGCCAGCAGATAGTATTCGGCGTTCAGGGCCAGGGTGAACCAATTGCCTTCGCTGGTCATCTGCACGTCCTGCATGAGGAAGTCATGGATGTACTTGGTGCCGTTGTGTTCCACGGCCTTGGGGGTCTGGATGTAGAAGCCGATGTAATCCGCTTCGGCGGCTTCAGTAGCGCCCAGGGAGCGGCCCAGATTGATGTACATCTGGTTGCCCCAGCCCTTCTGTTCGGCGCTGCCGATTTCAGCGGCAAAGGAGCCGTAGGGGGTAGCCGCTTCCACAGCGGTTATATCGAAATTGGGTGCCTGATGCGCGAAGGCCAGTTCCACTTCTTCAGCGGAATCAAAGCCGCGCAGCAGCATGCCGTAGGGGAATTCTTCGCCCATGGCGACAGAGGTGGCGGCCAGCAGCAGCATCAGGCTGACCAGCAGCAGAGCAAACTTCTTCATGGTTTTGCCTTCTTTCATTTTATTGATAAGGAGAGGGGATGCTCCTCTTCCCTTATTCCACAAACATATTATCAATCAGATACTGGAATTCACTTTCATACTTGGCGAAAGCCGTCTGGGGAGTATAGCCATTGTAGAACATATCGGCCCAGTAAGCCCAGTCTTCCGCATACCAGATACCGTAGCAGAAGGTGTTGATGAAAGTGGTTTCATCCTGATAAGCCTTGACGAATTCATACTGTTCATCCGTATAGGTCTTGCGGCGGTTTTCCACCACGTCTTCGTCATCCTTGTGCTTTTCGCTGTACTGGGCATTATAGTAGGCCCAGGCAGCGCCGCCCAAGGGATTCTTGGCGCCCCGGGGAATACCATAAGCATCGAAAATGGCGGGGGCCACACCTTCATCGTTATCGGGGCCGATGGGCATGGGCACGATTTCGATTTCAGAATTGGCCAGCGTGGTGTTGCGCAGGTCAAACTGACCGATTACGTTGCCGGGCCGTTCCATGAACATGGCCAGTTCGCCGTTGGCGAATACGTCAAAGCAGTTACCCCACTTGAAGTAGCCGCCCTGGGCCAGTTCCACGCACAGTTCCTGGCCGGCAATGGCATTTTCCTCATTAAAAGCCAGGGTGACAACGCCGTTATCCCGATCGATATCGATGATGGTGCTGCCGTTGGCCAGGGCGAAGATGTATTTCCAGTCGGTGCCGCAGCCGATCACGCCGTCGCCGGTCATTTCAATGGCGCACTTACGGAAATTCTTGAAGTTCCATTTGCCATCCTCATAATATTCCATGGGGGTCTTTACGCCCTTTTCATAGAACAGAGTGGCATTGTAAACCACATAGATGGGAGAAACGCCATTGAAATGGAAGCCGTAATGCTGGCCCTTCCATTCGAAGGCATCATATACCAGGGGATTCCAGATGGGATCGTCCACATTGATGTAGTCATCCACCGGCTGGAGCAGGCCCCGGGCCAGCCACTTGAGGTAGGGTTCATCAGGAATGCTGATCACATCGGGCACAGTTCCGGCCACAACCAGGGAAAGGAACTGGTTTTTCCAGTCGTTCCAGGACATGATAAAGGGTTCCACCTTGCAGCCGTATTTCAGTTCAAAGGCCTTGATCTGCTTCTTCTGCAGAGCAGTGGGCTCTGCCGCAAACAGAACGGACACCGTGGTTCCGCGGATTTCTTTGTACATTGCGTCACTCACGTCATCAGCCATTGCAGGCAAACTGGATACGAGCATTACCGCCAGCATCAGCAGGGCAACCAGTTTTTTCATATTCGATCCTCCTTGTTTTTCGTGTAACGAAATACAAACAGTGCTACCCCCAAAAAGGCAACACATAACCAATATTATTATATCGCTTCCTAAAATAAAAATATATAAATTTTATTCATTTTTTTGAAAAGAACGTCCCGTTTTTTTTTCGTTCCCTTACTATTTTCCGCATTATCCAAATCTTCAATGGAAAATCAGGATCATTTTTTTCCTTTTTTATTCATTTTCGTTCCATTTCTTGCGTTTTTGTCCAAATCCACACATTTTTCTTGTTCTATTGTTCGATTTGTGATATACTGTTGTTCTAAAGGGGGGATAATATGCTTTTGCTGGATAAAGACAGGATGAAGCAGCTGATTAAATCCTTTTATTCCTTTACAGGAATGGCCACCGGCGTATTGGATCTGGACGGCGTATGCATCACCGGTCATCCGGAAAACACCGTCATCCCCTTCTGCAAAATGATGCGGAAGAATAAAGCATTTGATGATGCCTGCTGGAAATGCGATAGGGATCATTTTCTCCAGTGCAAGCAATCAGGCCAAACCGTTCTCTACACCTGTCATGCAGGCTTGACGGAAATGATTTCCCCCGTACAGAAAGATGGAGTAACCCTGTGCTACATGCAGCTGGGCCAGGCGCTCATCGACAGCACTGCTCAATTGGATCGGATGCACATCTATCAGCATGCCCATGAAGTCTACGGCGCAGACGGCATTGAACTGGTGGAAGCCATCAATAATCTGCCCACCATTTCAGAAGAAAAGCTCATGTCTTTCCAAACATTGTTTGAAGCCATCACCCTCTATCTGTATTCCACCCGTGTGGTTGCCTTGTCCAATGTAGAATTCCTGAGCCGGCTGGATGAATACGTCGATCACCATCTGGATCAGCGCATCCAGGCCACCGATTTATGCAATTATTTCCACATGAGCCGCACCCAATTTTACGAAACTGTCCGCTCCCATCTGCAAATTCCCCTGACCACCTATATCCGCAACAAGCGCATCCGCAAAGCCCAGGAACTGCTGATGATAAATGAGGGCAGCATCACCGCCGTGGCCCAGGCCGTGGGATTTGATGATTACAGCTATTTCTGCCATGTGTTCAAGCAGGTTACCGGTTCCTCCCCCCGATCCTTCCGACAGGAAAAAGGAACCTGATCCGTTTATACGCGCTTTCCTTCTTATTGTACAAAAAATCCGCATGACTTTTTCATGCGGATTTTTTGTTTTTACCCTGGACGCATATCCCTCGTTTTTTTCCGGTCGGCATCCTTTAAAGAAGAATGCTCAATTCTTCCAGCAGCTTTTCTTTCATTTCCTTCAATTCATCCTGGGAAGGCTGATTATCCGGGCTGTACATCTTTTCCCGGGGATACCACCAGACAGGGCCCTTTCCGTTATGCCCGTATGGACCCAGATCCCCGCTCACTCGAGGAAACAAATGCCAGTGAAGATGGGTATCCCCATTCCCCAGCAATTCATAATTCATTTTTTCGGCATGAAAGGCGCGGGCCACGGCCTGTGCAACGATGGACATTTCCTCCAGAAATTTCATTTTTACCGTCTGCTCCAGCTGAAATAATTCCGTTTTATGCTCCTTGCAAAGAAACAGCGTATACCCCCTGAAATGCTGGTTATCCCCAATAACAACATAACCCGTTTCCAATTCCCTGACGAACCAAGGATTTTTATGCTCCCGAATCATCCCGATTCTGTGGCAGATCAGGCACATAATCCTTTTTCTCCTCTACTTGGCAAAAGCCGAAAAAACCGCCGCCTTATCTTACAACAGATCATCAAACTGACGAATATTGCCTTTTCCCAGTTCTATTTTTCCATCCTGGGCCTTTTGAATAATCTCCACAATCCTGTCATTGATGGGGGTGGGCACCCCGTATTTTTTTCCCTCCCGGCAGACCACGCCGTTGATGGCGTCCACTTCGCAGGGCTTTCCCTTCTTCAGATCCTGCAGCATGGAAGGCTCGATCGCGGCGTGCTTTTTCATGGCAATGGGAATCAGGAGTGTTGCGATCATCCGCTTCATCGGCCCCTGATAATAGAACAGCTTTTCAATGCTCTTTCCCTGCACCGGAGCGAACTCTGCCCCCGCAGCATGGCCCACATCAATAACTTCCTTCATGCAGCGAACGGCCACTTTCCGGGCGTCGGCGTTTTCCGATACGTCGCCGAACAAGCCGCCCACCACCGTACCAAGGCCGGAGAAGGTGGCGTTGATCAGCAGCTTGGACCAGCGAACCCCCGTCAAATTATCCTCCCCCTGTACGGGACACATCTTTTCCAGCAGGCATTTCACTTCCTGGAATTTTTCCTCCGGCACGCCCTGCATTCTGCCCATCTGGAAGGAGAGACTGTCGGGATCGCTGGTGAGGACGCATTCCCCGGGGGCGGAAAGGGTGGCGCCCCATTCCACCACGCAGCCCATGGTGCGCTTTTCTCCTACGATTTCGGCAATGCCCGGCTCCGGAAGGCCGTTCTGCAGGGTAACAATGACGCCGTCCTCCGCAAGATAATCCTGAAGGAACGTCACCACTTCCTTGTTTTTCAGCTGCTTGGTAAGCAGCAGAATCACATCATATTTCCCCGTCATTTCATCGGGGGTGAGGGCGGTAACGGGCACGGTCATATCCACTGTGCCGGTGATCCTGGCGCCCTTTTCCTTCAGCGCCGCCACATGGGCCTGATTCCGGTTGATCAGATCAATCTGCCCGCCGTTTTTGGTAATATACGCACCCAGCACCGTGCCCAGGGAGCCTGCACCGTAAATGGCATACCGTTTCATACCGTTTCCTCCTTTATTATTCCGGGATATTTTCAAACATATCGTTTTTCACGGCATCGGGGCCCACAGCAGAATAATACAGACCAAAGCGATTATTGGCATAGGTGCCCCAATCCTGCACGATCAGGCCGTTGCTTTGCTGGGATACATGGCATTTAAACCCGGCGTTGGCCATATCAAAGGCGGTTTTCCCGCCGAAGAAATCCAGGGGCTTTCGCCAGTCCATGACGATTTCATTCTCTTTATACAGATGAAGATACAGCTTTTTCACCTGCCAGGGATCCCCCAGCTGAGGATAAAGGGAAGCATCCGCCGCCCGGGAAAGGGCCTTGATCATGGCGTCCGCACACACCCGGTGGGCGCCGTGGCCGTATTCGCCCCGAATATCGTGGGTGACCACCACCTCCGGCTGATAGGTGCGCAGCAGCCCGGTCACATATTCCACCACCGGCTTTTCACCCCAGAAGCCATAGCTGTCCCCCAGGGAGTTATTCTTGATATCCTTGAAAACGCCCATGTGGGGATATTCCCGCACGCCGCACAGCCAGAGGCCGTCCAGCAGTTCATTTCTGCGGCAGGAGGTCTGATCGGTGAGATAGCAGACGATCATATGCTTGTCCATTTCCCCGGCGTAATAAGGGATCACCCCGCCGAAAAACAGCATTTCATCGTCCCCATGGGCGGAAAGCACCAGGATATCCGCTTTCCCTTCAAAGGGAACCCAGGTCTGCACCCAGGAGGGCAGCTCCCCTTCCCCCAGCAGCGAAATTTCCGCAATATTCAGCGCATCCTTTTCCAGGGGAACGATGCGGAAATGGGTATATCCAGGCAAAGCCAGGAAGCTGTTGGCGTACAGCCGGTCATCCGTAAGGACCGTTTCCCATTTTCCGCCTTCCTTCTGCACCTGAATGCCGTATGGGGTCTCCCGCTGGGCAAAGCACAGATAGACGCCAAAGCAGGGCTGATCCTCCGGCGCAGTGATTTCCAGATATTTTCCGGTGAAATAGGTCAGATAGGAATCATCCCGCATAGTGTTGCGGTTTTTCGATCCGCTGGCATAAGCAAATGTACATTTCCCGGTAATATCCGCCGCCTCCCGGGTTTCAGCAAATGCCATGGGAATCAGCAGAAGCAGCAGCGCTGTGCACAGCAATTTTTTCATTGATTTTTATCCTTCCTTTGCCATTCCTCCCCGGCCATGGCCGCAGCGGCCGCCAGCCATGCCGCGCCCAGAGGCAGCATATCGGGATCAATGGCGAAATGGCTGTTATGATGGGCGTAATTCGTGCCCTTTTTTTCATCGGCAATGCCGATCTGCATATAGCAGTAGGGAGCGATCTGCCCATAGGCGGAAAAATCATCCCCCAGCATGGCGGTTTTCTGATCCCGTACGGCGCCGCAAAGGGCAAGGGCGCACCGCCGGGCAATGCCAACTGCCGCCGGGTCATTTTCCACTGCTGTATGCAGGGGCGTATTGAAAAATTCTCCCCGGCAGCCATGAATGGCCGCGATTTTTTCCACGGCTTCTCCGATGCACCTTTCCACCAGCTTCCGGGTAGATGCATTCAGGGTGCGGAAGGTGCCCTTTAATGTCACGTCTTGCGCAATGATATTGCCCGCCGTACCTCCATGAAAACTGCCAATCGTGATCAACGCCGCATCCAGGGGCGATACCCGGCGGGACACAACCGCCTGCAGCGACATCACCAATTCCGACGCCGCCACAATGGCGTCGCGGCATTTTTCCGGGGTGGCTCCATGGCCGCCCTGGCCATGAATGCGGATTTCAAACATATCCACCGCCGCGCTGGTCACCGTTGGCGAGGCATAGAGCCAGCCCGTTTCATAGGCGCTCCACAAATGAACGCCGAAAAACACATCCACATCGTTTACCAGACCGGTGGCGATAACCTCAGAAGCCCCATCCTCCCCTTCTTCCGCAGGCTGGAAGATGATTTTCGCCTTTCCCTGCCATTGATCCTTCATTTCTGCCAGCATTCGCGCCGCTGCAAGGCCCATGGCCATATGGCCGTCATGGCCGCAGGCGTGCATCACCCCGGGATTTTGGGAGGCATAGGGAAGATTCGTTTCCTCCGTCACCGGAAGAGCGTCCGTATCGCAGCGGATGCCCACCGTAGCCCCGGGCTTTCCGCTGTCCACCAGAGCGATGGTGATATTATCCGCAGGGGCCAGATAGGGAATGCCCCATTCATTCAGGCATTCCCGCAAAAACTGATTGGTTTTCTGTTCCCGGTGGGCCGCCTCGGGATACTGATGCAGATGCCGATAGAGGGCGATGGTTTCCTCCGCCCCTGATTCCGCCCGATTCTTCAGCTGCTCAAAATCCAGCATGATTGGCCCTCACTTCAATATCAATTCCACCGGGCAATGATCGGATCCCATTACTTCCGGATGGATGCAGGCGCTCTCCAGCCGTTCCCTCAGCGCCTCAGACACGATAAAATAATCAATCCGCCATCCCACATTCTTTTCCCTGGCCTTGAACATATAGCTCCACCAGGTATATGCGCCTTCTTCCTCCGGATGGAAGAAGCGGAAGGTATCGATAAAGCCGTTGGAGAGCAGCTGATCCATCTTGCCCCGCTCTTCTTTGGTAAAGCCCGCATTATTCACATTGGATTTGGGGTTCTTAAGGTCAATTTCCCGATGGGCCACATTCAGATCGCCGCAAAAAACCACAGGCTTATGCTGTTCCAGCTCTTTTAAATAGGAAAGAAATGCATCCTCCCATTGCATCCGATAATCAAGACGGGTCAATTCCCGCTGGGCATTGGGGGTGTAAACGGTGATCATGTAAAAATTGGGAAATTCCAGGGTGATCACCCGTCCCTCATGATCATGCTCTTCCACGCCCATGCCATAGCGAACAGAAAGAGGCGCTTCTTTTGTAAAAATCGCCGTGCCGGAATAGCCCTTCTTTTCTGCATAATTCCAGTACTGATGATAGCCGGGCAGATCCATTTCAATCTGCCCCTCCTGCAGCTTGGTTTCCTGCAGACAGAAAATATCGGCGTCCAGATTCTGAAAAATATCCGAAAATCCTTTGCCCATCACGGCCCTCAGCCCATTCACATTCCAGGAAATCAGCTTCATTTTATTTCCTTTCCACCTTCCATACCGCCGCATCATGGGGCTTCAGCCGGGCAGTGAGGGCTGCGCCGGGGGCGCTTTCCTTTTCTGTCCACAATTCCTTGGCCTTCCCACTCCAGCATTCCGGCTGAATGGACAGCTCCCTTTCTTCATCCGACAGATTGAAAAGGGCAATATATCCCCCTTCCCCATCCTGACGGGGCGCGATCCATGCGCATTCTTCCGCCGTCCGATACATCGGATGGGCGCAGTGGGTGGTCTTTTCAATCTCCAGCAGCGGCCCATTGGTCAGCAGCTTCAGGGTGAAATCATCATTCTTTGTCATTTCGGCGCCAATCATCAGGGGAGAGCGCATCATGCACCACAATGTCATCATAGTACGCTGCTCCGCATGGGTGAAATGGGTCCAGATTTCGGGATCCTTATTCTGGCACAGGGCGCCTATGGGCAGCATATCTGCATCCGGCCAGTGTCCCGGGCCTGCATGGAGGCACCATTTTTCTGCCCGTTCAAACATATTGAGCAGCAGGGGCCACTTATCCCAGAAATCATCGGTAATGCGCCACATATTGGCATATTTTTTCAGATGCTCCGCCCTTTCCACGGGAGCGGGGCCGGGAGACAGACTCAGCACTATATCCCGTCCGCAATGCCGCACCACATCGGAAATCAATTCTATTTCCTTTTCGCAGTGGGGATATTCCCTGGCGATATCATCCACCTTCACATAATCCACGCCCCATTCCGCATACAGGGCAAAGATGGATTCATAATATGCCCGGGCGGCGGGATGCTCCGCCTTCAGGCCGTACATATCCCCATTCCACTGACAAATGGAATTTTCCAGGGCCGCATCGGCGCAGGTGTATTCCGAACCCAGGATAGGCAAATGATTATGCGCGGCAAGCCGAGGCAGCCCCCGCATGATATGAATGCCGAATTTCAGTCCCAGGGAATGAATATAATCGGCCAGGGGCCGAAAGCCTTTTCCATCTGCAGCGCTGGGAAAACGGTTCTCCGCCGGAATCAGCCGGCCGTAATCATCCATCTTCAGGGGCGCAAAGGGCACATAATCATGATCCAGCGCCGTAGGCTGGGACCACTGGATATCCACCACCACATATTCCCATCCATATTCCTTCAGATATTTCGCCATATAATCGGCATTCTTTTGCGTATTTTCCTCCGTCACGCTAGGGCCATAGCAATCCCAGCTGTTCCACCCCATGGGGGGATACTGTGCAATCATAATTCATCCTCCAACGATGTATTTGTTTTCATTATACACGTTTTTCATCCGTTTGGATAGTAAATATTTTTTCTTTTCTTTTCATTTTATATTGCAGGCTCAGTTTTGTCCTTCACTGATTGTTTTCCTTCCCATCTGATTTCAGGTTTTCTTTCTCTCAACTCCTCCTCACGGATATAAATCGTATCCAAAAACCCTGCCAGTTTTCACTGGCAGGGTAATACATAATCCAAATAATACGAAATGAGATCGAAAATTCGATCGGCCCCGGAAACAGTTTTCTCACTGCCTAAGTATCATGAAGGGAGCGCAACAATGTCACGCTGACCGAAGTGAAACAAAGCCATAGGAAAAAAGAGCCCTGAGATGATTGAATTTGTGATCGAGATTCGCACAACAAAAACCCCGTCAGTTTTCACTGACGGGGCTATTGATCTTACGATCAGAATTTCAGGCTGTTGACCTTGATGGCGGGACCCATGGTGCTGCTCATGTAGAGAGACTTGATGTAGGTGCCCTTGGCGGTGGCAGGCTTGGCCTTGATCACAGCTTCCATCAGGACGGTCATGTTTTCGACCAGCTTATCGTTATCGAAGGAAATCTTGCCGATGGGGCAATGAGCGATAGCGGTCTTGTCGATGCGGTATTCCACCTTACCGGCTTTGATATCATTGATGGCCTTGGTCACATCCATGGTAACAGTACCGGACTTGGGGTTGGGCATGAGGCCCTTGGGGCCCAGCAGACGGGCGATGCGGCCGATGGTACCCATCATATCGGGGGTCGCAACGCAAGCGTCAAAGCCGAACCAGTTTTCGCTCTGGATCTTGGCAACCAGATCGGCGTCACCGACGAAATCGGCGCCGGCGGCCTTGGCTTCTTCAGCCTTGGGGCCCTTGGCGAACACCAGAACGCGAACCTTCTTACCAGTGCCGTGAGGCAGAACCACGGTGCCGCGAACCTGCTGGTCAGCGTGCCGGGGATCAACGCCCAGACGGATGGACAGTTCGATGGTTTCGTCGAATTTGGCCTTGGCGGTCTGCTTCACCAGTTCAATGGCTTCAGCAGGATCGTAGAGCTTCATGGTATCGATCAGCTTTTTGCTGTCGGTATATTTCTTGCCGTGTTTCATCTTATTATTCCTCCCTGTGGTATTAGCGGCACTATGTCCTCCCACAAAATTCCTTTACGGCTAACTCGATTATTCGTCAGCGACGGTGACGCCCATGCTGCGGGCAGTGCCCTTCACCATGCTCATAGCGGCTTCGATGGAAGCGGCGTTGAGGTCAGGCATCTTGGTGGTAGCGATTTCGCGCACCTGAGCCTGGGTCAGCTGGCCAACCTTGTCCTTGTTGGGGCGGCCGGAGGCGCTGTCGATGCCCAGGGCCTTCTTGATCAGCACGGGGGCAGGGGGAGTCTTGGTGATGAAGGTGAAGGAACGATCGGAAAACACCGTGATAACCACGGGGATGATCAGGCCTTCCTGCTTGGCAGTGCGGGCGTTGAATTCCTTGCAGAAGCCGGGGATGTTCACGCCATGCTGACCCAGAGCGGGGCCGATGGGCGGCGCGGGAGTCGCCTTGGCGGCGGGAACCTGCAGCTTGATGAACGCGGTAATTTTCTTTGCCATGTTGGATGGCACCTCCTTAACACTTGTGGTAATGGCGGCGGCGCTTTATGCACTGCCTCCCACTGAAAACGAAAACGGGGAAAGCGGGCGGTTACCCGCCCGGCTTATCCTCAGGCATCGGTCTTTTTTTCGACCTGATCCAGATCGACTTCGATCTGCATTTCGCGGCCCAGGAACATCTTGACCTTCACGCGCAGCTTCTGGCGCATGGCGTCGATTTCCTCCACCATGCCCGTGAAGTTTTCCAGCGGCCCGGACAGAATGCGCACTTCCTCGCCAACGGCGATGCGGAAATCCACTTTGTTGGAACCGCTGTTCAGCATCCGGTCCAGCTCGTCCGCAGTCAGAGGAATGGGCTTGCTTTCAGGGCCTACAAAGCCCGTCACGCCGCGGGTATTGCGCACCACATACCAGCTTTCGTTGGTGATGATCATGCGCACCAGCACGTAACCGGGAAAGGTCTTATGCTGGCTGGTTACTCGCTTGCCATTCCGGATTTCCACAACCTCTTCGGTGGGAACGACAACTTCCTGAATCAGGTTCTGCATGCCGTTGTTTTCCACCGCTTTTTCCAGGTTGTCCTTGACCTTGTTTTCGTAGCCGGAATAGGTATGCACCACATACCATTCCAGAGTGCCGGGTCTGTCTTCGGACATTTTGGTCTCTCCTATCGGTTGTTAGATCGCTTTAATCAACGTGAGAGAAGCCATATCCAGCAGGCCGATCACAACGCCCATGAACACCAGGAAGGCGAGAACGATGAGCGTATAGTTGATCAAATCCTGGCGGGTGGGCCACGTTACCTTGCGCAGTTCGTGCCACATGTTCTTGAAGGGACGGACGATGGCCTTGGGCAGGTTCTTGAAGAATTTCACGAACTTGCTGCTTTCCTTGGCCTTGGCCTTTTCGGCCTGGGCTTCGCCAGCCTTCACAATGGTCTTTTCGTCTGCCATGATTGTCACATCCTTGCGTTTATCGGGTTTCGCGATGAGCGGTGTGCTTCTTGCAGAAACGGCAGTATTTGGACAGTTCAAGACGGTCGGGGGTGTTCTTCTTGTTCTTTTTCTTGTTGTAGTTGCGCTGTTTGCACTCGGTGCAGGCCAGCACGATGTTTTGCCGCGCTTCCTTGGCTGCCATGTGAAAACACCTCTTTCTTAGGGGTTACGTTGATCCCGCCGCTTCCGGGCCGGCGTTCCCGGCCCGGAAAGCACTATGGGAATTATTCGGCGATACGGGCCACAGCGCCGGCGCCCACGGTACGGCCGCCTTCACGGATAGCGAAGCGGAGACCCTGTTCGATGGCGATGGGGGTGATGATTTCTACTTCCATTTCCACGTTGTCAC
>SVGR01000013.1 GCA_015056265.1 Clostridiales bacterium | reverse complement strand
AGGAGGCCGCCCTGCCCGTGGAGCTAACGGTCGTCGTTTCCGTTCTTCTTGCCTCATCGGGAAGTTGTTAGTTAATTAAGTTTTCTCCGTCCGAGGACGGGTCCAGGGGCGATGCCCCTGGTGGGGGTGCGGGGCGCAGAGCCCCGCAGCGTTTCCCTTTTGCCCCATCGGGAAATTGTATGTCGATCAAGTTTCTCCCAGTCCGAAGTCGGGTCCAGGGGCGATGCCCCTGGTGGGGCGCGGGGCGCAGAGCTCCGCAGCGTTTCCCTTTTGCCCCATCGGGAAATTGTATGTCGATCAAGTTTCTCCCAGTCCGAAGTCGGGTCCAGGGGCGATGCCCCTGGTGGGGGCGCGGGGCGCAGAGCCCCGCAATACTCCTTATTGCTTATCAATGCGGCGTAATCGTTCCCTCATCCACATTGATCAAATCAATTCCTTCCGCTCCTTTTTTCGGATGCGGCCGGCAGCGGCAATGCCCACCAGCAGCAGCCCCGGCGGCAAATAGATCATCATTCCGGTGACCGCATACATCACCAGCAGCAATGCCCCATAGGCCAGGCATCGGGGCGCGCGCTGGGGATCCAGAATAATTCGCAGCCACTTGCTTGCCGGCGCCCGGTCACGCTTTCGCTGGCCCAGGGCAGCCAATTGATCGTCGGTGGCTGGATTGGCCTCCCCCAGCAGGGTGATTAACTGCTCCCGTGATAAAAGCGTTACCGGCAGCGGCGATGCCGCCTGCTCCCGGGCGGAAGAATGGAGCGGACAGGGAGCGCAAAGCACCGCTTTTTGCGCCTTCAGGGCGGCTGCCTGCCTTTGCAGGGGAAGCACATGCTCTGCCGTTACCTGGCTGCTGCCGGGCAATTGTTGAAAGGCGATGAGCAGCCGCTCCCCCTTCCGGGAGCAAAGCACGCCCGATTCCCCGGATTGCAGCAGCATCATGGGATAACGCAGGGAAAGCAGCAGCGTCAGTTCAAAATGCGCCCGGGCCGGGGGGGCGGTGAGCAATCGTTCCAGTGCCATTTCCCCGCCGATGCGGATGCGCAGCTGCCGTTCCCTGCGTTTCAGCTGCCGGGCACGCATCTGCCGGATGCACAGGGTCATCAGCCCATACAGCGCACAGCCGGCCGAAAGGGCGGGCAGCCCCAGCCCCCATAGCAGGATAAACCACAGAATGGATGCGATCAGGATGATTAAATGCAGCCCCAGTCCATCCACCAGTCCTTTCAGACGGCTTGCATGCAAATATTCCTGCAATCTTCTTCCCTCCCCCTCTTTTCAGAATGCCCAAAATGCGGTATACTATCATCAGGAGATGAGTTACATTGCGGAAAGTGGGCGTATTGGGGGGCACATTTGACCCCATTCATGAGGGACACCTGTATCTGGTCCGCCAGGCTTTATCGCTGGCCGGGTTGGATGAAGCAGTGATTTTGCCCATGGCCCGTCCTGCCCATCGGGAAACGGATGCCTCTGCTGAGGATCGTTTGAATATGTGCCGGCTGGCCCTGGAAGGAGAAACGCGGATCAGTTTATCCGAAGCGGGGATGCAACCGTCGGTTCGTTACACGGCGGATACCCTTCCGTATCTTTCCAAGGAATTTCCGGATGCCTGCTTCAGCCTGATTCTGGGGGCGGATAAATTGCCCTCTCTGCCCTATTGGCGGGATGCGGACAAGCTGTTTGCCCGGTGTGAAATCCTATGCTTTCCCCGCAGCGGCGTATCCACCCGGGAGGCCATGGAAAAGGTGCAGGCTGCCGGCGGGCGTGTGCGGATGCTGCCGACGGAATGTCCGCCCTGGTCCTCCACATTGATTCGTGCCGCTGCTGCCCGGTATGAGGATGCACCGGGGCTGCCCCTTTCGGTGCAGTGCTATATGGCGGAGCGAGGGCTATACCAGCCTGATCATTTGCCCAAGCTGAAGGGAATGATGAATCCCCGACGTTTTAAGCATACATTGGGGGTGCGCAAGGAAGCGGTGCGGCTGGCGGCGCTCCATGGACTGCCCGTCCAGAAGGCGGCCCTGGCAGGGCTGCTTCACGATTGCGCCAAAGGCATGCCCGTACCGGTGATGGCCCAGATTGCAGAGCAATATCATCTGATCAAGGATAAGCAGATGCTTTCTTCCGGGGCCATGATGCATGGGCCCGTGGGCGCCCATGTGGCCCGGCATCGGTTCGGGGTACGGGATGAGGATGTGCTCCAGGCCATCCGCCATCATACCATCGGCCGTCCGGGGATGAGCGAATTGGAACTGTGCATATTTGTGGCGGATGCCACCGAGGAAAATCGGGAGGATTATTGCGGGCTGGAGGAAATCCGCCGCCTGTCGAATGAATCCCTTGCGGCAGCGGCCCTTAAATCCTTGCAATTGACCCACGAATTTTTGAAAAAAACCAATCGTCCTTTTTTTCCTTCCGCTCAGCGAACGGCGGAGGAATTATCGGCCCGGCTGACGAATGATATGGACCAATGAGAGAATAATATATATTATAAAAGGAGGTTATTGGATGGATCACGCGACCCTGGCGCAAAAAATCGCCCAAATTCTGTATAATAAAAAGGCATTGGATATCACTGTGCTGCATGTGGGCCATCTGACGGTCATCACCGATTATATGGTGATTGCCACCGGCCGATCCACCCTGCAGGTAAAGGCCCTGGCGGATGATGTGGATGAGGCCCTGGCCATGGAAGGCATTTCTCTCCGCGCCCGGGAAGGCACGGGGGAGGGACGGTGGATCGTTCTGGATTACGGCACGGTGCTGGTACACATTTTCCACCCGGAGGATCGCCAGTTCTATCATCTGGAACGGCTCTGGGAGGATGGCCAGAATCGCATGCAGCTGCCCTTCATGGATGAGGAAAAGGCATGAATATCCAGATCTATGCCCTGAAAAAGAATTTCGATACCCAGAAGGCCGAACGTTTTTTTAAGGAACGGCGAATTAATTATCAACTGCTGGATCTGAAAAAGCATAAATTGGGCCAGCGGGAACTGGCTTTATTTGCCCGGCGGCTGGGGGCGCTGAATCTGGTGGATCGGCAGAATCCAAAGGCTCTGTCCCATCCCGTGGCGCATAATGATGATGAAAAGTATGTGCTGGAATGCCTTGCGGAGCATCCGGAATTTTTGCGCACGCCCATCGTCCGCAACGGTGAACAGGTGACCCTGGGCGCCGATGAGGATACCTGGAACGCCTGGGTACAGAAGGGGTGAAGCCCATCAAATGGGAAAACAAAACGCCTGCTTGTATGCAGGCGTTATTTATATATGCTTGAGGGGGCGATTGCTTACGGCTGCAGCGCATTATTCACCCATTGGCCTTCCATTTTGTATCCATCAGCACTGATGTAGACGCCATAGCCGTTCAGGGCGCCATCGACAAATTCGCCGGTGTAGATGCTGCCGTCGGCCCAGATGAATACGCCCTTGCCGGTGCGTTGACCATCCACGAAATCACCTTTGTATACACTGCCGTCAGGCCAGATTTGAATGCCCTGGCCCTGGAGGGAATATCCTTCCATACTGCCGGAAAGGATGGTACCGTCACTGGTGATGCAGGTGCCTGGGCCGATGGCTTCGCCTGTTTCCCAATTGCCGGCATAAAGCCCCAGATCATTCCAGATCATCACCCCATAGCCCTGCTGATTGTTGGCTGCAAATTGCCCTTTATAGATTTCACCATCGGAAAAGCGAAGGACGCCCTGGCCGTGACGCTTGCCCTGAACAAATTCCCCTTCATAGCGGGCGCCGCTGTGCCATTGCTGCACGCCCTCCCCCTGCCATTGGCCCATCACCCAATCCCCGGTATAGGTATATTGGGTATATTCCTGGGTGGCATGGCCGGTAAAGGAGGCCTCTTCCAGGGCGGCATTGAAATCTTCTTCCGTCACATGGGCGGTGCTTTCCAGGAAGCGTACGGCGGAATCGTCCAGGGAATCGGTCCAGCCAATGCAGTAGGCGGTAAGCGAATCGATGGTAGTGTTATTATAGGAAAGCATTATGCTTTCGTGGAAAATGTTTTCGGCCGCTTCTTGATAGGTTTGGTGATAATAGAAATCTCTGGCGCCGTAGAGATGCATCAGCTCATGCATTACGCTGCTTTCAACAAAATCCTTATGGAGAAACAGGAATTCGCAAAAATTATCTTCTCCATTGGCCATGGCAAAATTACGCCCGGCCTTATTGAAAAGCACAAGAATGGGACTGTGCTGCTGCACATAAGGGGAGGCAGCCCCGGTTGCCGGCAAATCCGCCTTTTTCAGCGCCAGATCCAACCAAACCCCCAGATTTTCTTCATCTGTCTCCGGAAGCGATGGAGCGGTATGGCAGGAATAGGCCAGATCCAAGCGCTTGCCGTATGCAGCGGCAGCTTGCTCCAGAAGCAGGCAGGCCTGATCCAGCGTTTCCAGCGCAGTCGACTGCGCAGAATGATCCCAGGGCGCATTGGGCGTTTCCGCAAATATCACATACAGCGTGATATCGCCCGTAAGGGTGCGGCAGGAGCTGCGACCCATTTGCTGAAGCAAAATATGATCTTGAAAGCGTTCTTCAGCAAGCGCTGCGGAGGGAAAAAGAAGCATCATTGCAAGCAGGAATGCCAGCCATTTCTTCATTCTATAGATCTCCTTTGGATCCAAATGGGAAAACCGCCTGCGGAAGGGCAGGCGGCATAACGGATTATTTCAGGTTTTCAGGGTTCAGGCAGTGCAGATCTTCGGGCACGAACAGGCCGTCTTTGCGGATGAGTTCGCCGTCAAAATACATTTCGCCGCCGCCGAAGGCCGCGGTCTGGATGCAGACCAGATCCCAGTGGATGGCGGATTTATTGCCGTTGGGGCATTCGTCATAGCAGGCGCCGGGGGTGAAATGGAAGGAACCGGCGATCTTTTCGTCAAAGAGGGTATCCAGCATGGCATGATTGATGAAAGGATTGACGCCGATGGCGAATTCGCCCACATACCGGGCGCCTTCATCGGTATCGAAAACGGCTTTGAGCGCTTCGGGATGGCTGCCGGTCTGATCAATGATTTTTCCGTCCTTGAAGGTGAGCTTCACATTTTCGTGACGGATTCCCTGATAAAGGGAGGGAGCGGTGTAGGTGATGACGCCGTTGACGCTGTCCTTCACGGGGGCGGTGAATACTTCGCCGTCGGGGATGTTGAGTTCGCCTGCGCACTTGATGGCGGGCATGCCCTTGATGGAGAAGGTAAGATCGGTGCCCTCGCCCAGGATATGCACCTGATCGGTGCTTTCCATGCGTTTTACCAGGGCGTCCATGGCCTTATCCATCTTGCCGTAATCCATATTGCATACGTCAAAATAGAAATCTTCAAAGGCGTCGGTGCTCATATTGGCCTGCTGGGCCATGGCGGGCAGGGGATAGCGCAGCACCACCCACTTGGTATGGGGAACCCGGATCTGGGAATGCACCTTTTCGCCGTAAGTAAGGCCGTAGAGGACCTTCTTTTCACCGGGGACGTCGCTCTGTTCAAAAGCGTTGTCCCCACCGCGAACGCCGATATAGGCCTGGCAATCCTTCATGCGCAGGGAATCATATTTGGCCATGAGGGAAAGCTGCTCTTCGCAGCAGCCCCGCAGCAGCGCCCGCTGAACCTTGGGTTGATTGATCTGCACCAGGGGAATACCGCCGGCAAGATAAGCCTCCTCCACCAGGGCGCAGACAAATTCTTCGGGAATGCCGGTGGCTTCGATCAGCACTTTTTCGCCCTTTTGCAGCTTACAGGAATAATTGATCAGATTGTGGGCCAATTTCAGCATACGGGGATCTTTCATGGGGATTTCCTCCTTAGGGTATATTGTTTTTCTCTTTGATATTCCGCCGCAGCCGGCGGGCGATGGGGCGTTCAAACAGGAATGTGATCAGGGAGGCCAGGATGATGGCGCCGATGAAACAGCACAGGGTATAATTCAGCTGCCAGCGGTAATCCCCCATCCATGGGGAGGCCATATCGCTGGGCGGGAAGCCCCAGGTTTTCAGGTTCACTGCCAGCATCTGATGGTAGATATAAAATTGGAAGGAGATGGCGGAGAAGAAGCGCATTAAGGGATTGCCCATCAAAAACCGCAGGCCGGACAGGGAAAAGCAGGCGCACAGCACTGCACAGGCAAGCACGGCGGATTGGACGAAGCGCCGGTTCATCTGGCCCCGGCGGATGCTTTCATAGCCATTTTCCGCCGCCTGTTCCTTGGCCAATAACACCAGATGACAGATGCACAGGAAGAACAGGGCGGTAAAGAACGCCTTCACCCTCCAATCCCAGTTTTCCTTGCCCATCTTCTTTTTCACCAGGCTAAAGACGGATGCGGCCATGAAGCCGTTGGCATAAACGTCCAGGAATGCGGGCAGCTGATTGAAATACATGCTGGTATCCCCTTGCCCGGCAGAGAAGGCACGGAAGGCAAAGGCGGCGCCGGTCATGGCCAGATAGGTGATCAGGCCGTGCTTGCGGAAAGCCCGGGCAAGGAAGGGGAAGATCAGATAGAATTGCATCTCCACCCCCAAGGTCCACAGTGCGCCGTTGAGGGGCGTATTGTGATAGCTGTAGGGGAAAAGATTGTGGGTGAAGGTGAGATGAGAAAGCAGATCCTGGACGGCATGGCCGGCAGAGGGATAGGCGCCGTTTACCAGGGCTTGGATGAACAGGGGAATGATACACAAAAGATAGGAGGGCAGGATGCGGATCAGCCGCTTCTTATAGAAGGGCAAGATGGCAGGGCTGTCTTTTCCCAGGGTGTAGGGCAGATACAGAAGGAAACCGGAAATCAGCAGCAGCCCATCTACCCAGATATACCCGGAGCGCAGAAGGAAATCCAGGCTGATATACTGGCCAAACAGGGTAAAGGAGGGGGCGAGCCATCCCTGCTGCCAGATATGGAACCATCCCACCAGCAACACGCAAAGCGCCCTAAACCCATCCAGTACATCCACCAGATGGCTATTGGGCGCTTCCTGATAGGTTTTTAGGTGGGTGATCACTTTTTGCATGGGCAATTATTCCACCCGCTGCATCCGATAGAGGATATTGGTCTTTTCGTGACGCAGGGTCAAATTATTTTTATTATTGGAAACGATGTTGTAGGTATACTTGAGGGTGTCGGGGCTGTCCCCGATTTCCAGGGAGTATACGCTGGCGTAGTAGTAATAATCGTGGCCGTCGATGGTGCAGGTGCCGTTCTCCCGGAATTCCATCACGGTACCCTTGGTGCTTTCCCACTTGCCCATGATCCGGTAAACCACCTTATCCAGCCGCTTGGAGGATACGTCAAGATAATCGGTGATCTGCTTGTAGTAGACCAGCGCTTCAAAGGGCTTCTTATCGGCATAGAGAGCGTTGGCGTAGTAGTAGGCGGCCTGCCGATACATTTCGGGAATATCCGCATACTTTTCGGAAAGATAATCCCGGGACAGGGGGGCCAGGGTTTCAGCTGCGGTTTTGTAATCCTTGGCGGCCAAGGCGTCTTTGGCGATCTGGTAGGATTCGGCATAGTACTGATCGAAGCAGCTTTCCGCCATGTGGGCGGCGTTCATGTAATTGCCTGCTTGGTCAAAGAGCTGGGCGGCGCCGGCCAGATCCCCCGATTCCAGGGCCTCCGTAGCGGCCTGATAGGCGCATTGCTGCTGGAGGGTGGAGGCGTCCTGATAGAATTTCACCGTACCAAACATTTCGGCAGCGGTTTCCAAATTGCCGGCTTCCATCTGGCGCTTGGCCAATTCGTATACGCAGCCCTGATACTGGGCGATGGAATCCTGATAATTTCCCAGGGCGGAGAAAATGGTGCGGGCATCTTCGAAGCGGAACTGCACCTTCAGATCCAGGGCCAGCAGATATTGGGCCCGCTTGATCTGATCGGCGCTGTCCTGGAATTCGCCCAGTTCGCCCAGCATAACGATGGCGTCTTCATAATCCCCATGATCGATGAGCAGGACGGCCTGATGATACCGGGCCTGCTTCAGCCCTGCCTGGCTTTCCCGGTATTCACCCAGGGAAGCAAAGAGGGCGGCGGCAGCGGTATAGTTTTCCTCATCCAGGGCGGCATGGGCCTTGGCGTACTGGATCTGATTGATGTAATCGGCGGCGTATTTGTAATCGGGAATGGTCTGGAACAGGGACAGGGCCTCATCATTCCGGCCTTCTTCCGCCAGGGCCACGGCGGGACGGTAGGTGCATTCCTGGATTGCCTCTTGGGCTTTTTCCAGGTGCTCGGCCTGATGGAGCCATACCAGCGCTTCTTCATAGGCGCCCTGATTCATCAGTGCTTCGCCCACCTGATAGCGGCATTCTGCCAGCAGGGCTTCCGAATCCTGATAGCCCAGGATTTTTTCCAGCATGCTGGCGGCTTTTTCATATTCGCCTTCTTCCATGGCCAGCACTGCCGGCTCATACAGACAGCCGGTGGCCCGGCGGTAGGCATCGGCATAATCCCCGGCCAGCAGGAAGTATTCAGCGGCGGTATCGAAATCCTGAGCGGAAAAAAACTGCTCAGCTGCGGCATAATAGGCCATCTGCAGCTGCATGGCGGAATCGTTGTAATTATCCAGCTGCCGGAAGTAATCGATGGCCAGCAGGGCGTCCCCCCGCTCCATGGCCTGCATAGCGGGCTGGTAGATACATTCGACGGCCAGGGTGGGAGAATCCTGATATTCGCCCAGGGCCAGGTATTTTTCACGAGCATCCTCATAGGCGCCGTCGGCAAATAACTGCCCTGCCCATTCGTATTCAGCCTGGTTGCGCTTGAGCCGTGCGTCCCCGTAGGCGGGGATCAGATCGTACATGGCAATGGCTTCCGGCCAGTTTTTGGCATTGAACAGCTTTTCTGCGTGAATATAGCGGGCCTCCAGGGCCTTTTGCCGGCTGTCACTGTAATCGCCCAGGGCTTCGAATTCCTTCTGGGCCTGGGTGAGAGAGGTATAGGTGCCGTTGTTCAGGGCGTTCATGGCGGCCCGGTAATCGCATTCCAGGGCCATATCGGCGCTGTCCTTATAATCCTCCAGGGCCAGGAATTGCTCCTTGGCGGAATCAAACTGCTGATTTTCCAGGGCACGGGTGGCCTGATAATAATGATAATAGGGGATGCCGTGGAAATAGACGCCGTAGGCCAGGGCGGCCAGCACCACCACCGTCACGCTGACGGAAATGAGAATACGGCGGCGGCGGCGCTTGCGCTTGCGCCGGGCCTCATTGGCGGCGTGGAGCTTCCGTCTTTCTTCCTGGGCGATTTTTTCTTTTTCTTCTTTTTCGTTGTTCCGCTTGAGAATGACCGTTTCAATAGCCGCTTCATTGAGCTGGGTGAAGATGGCATGCTTATCCCTGCGGCAGCGGCGGCATGCTTCCTCTTTGGCGGCATTGGCACGGCCGCACACGCATACCCATACGTTTCCCTGATCGCTGGGGAAAGCGGCGGCATCCCTGCCGGCCAATTCCTGCATCACCTGCAGCTGTTCCCCCTTCAGCGGGGAGGAGGGGCGGAATTCCACCGGGGAAGCGGCGCCCCGGCGCCAAACGGTGCCATCATCAAACCAGACCTTTTCAATGATGACCTCCAGATCGTGTGCTTTCACGCCCTCTTCCAGGGGTACAGCCATTTCAAAGGCATGGCGGGCGGGAGCATCCAGCCCCTGCACCCTTTCCACATGGCGGGCATATTGCTCTCCGCTGTCCAGATAGCAAAGGGCGCAGATCTGAATGCTGGCCACATCCTTATCCGAAAGGTTATATATCTGCATGGTCAGCAGGGGATCTTCTGTGGAAGGCAACCGGCAGTGCCATAATTCTACCGGGCAGGTAAGATCAATTCTCATGAAAAAATACGCCTCCGTAACGGGCTTCAAAGTAGATTTCTACATTCTGTTATTATATAGGAAATGATCGTCAATGTCAATGATTCCGGCCTTGTATGCCAGGAAAAGCCAAAAATAGACAAGCCGCCCCGGCATAAACCGGAACGGCCTGAAAGATAACGGGATTTTTACAGGTGAGTGAAGTGCATAGTCCGCAGTTCGCCGTCAACGAAGGTGAGCAGCCAGATGATCGTGCGGCCTTCCACGGGGGTCTGGAAATAGGTGATGGAGGCGGTCGTTGCGCCGTAGGAGAGGATGGCGTAAGGGCTGTTTTCCCCGTCGCCGTAGAGCAGGATGCCGTTATCCACACTGCCGCCCTGGCTGTGGCGGAAACGGTACATCACGCTGTCCATGCTGTCGCCAACGCGTACACCCCGGGGTCCTTCCAGGGTATCGCCGTTCACCATCATGGTATCCACCTGGATAAACTGCTTGTTTTCGCTGTAGCGGAAGAGGATGGAAATGCCGTCCCACTGCTTCAGGCGTACATACTGGCCGTTGCTGTCCTGGCTCCATTCATCCACGGGGGAGCTGCCCAGGGCTTGGGTGGCCATTTCGGGGGTGAGATCCAGGAAATCCATGCCGGCAAAGGCCAGATCTTCCCGATCGAAGGGGGCCAGGGCGGCGCCGTCCATGCTCTTGGGATAGGCGAAATAGTTATCGGCTTCCTGCAGCGTTACGGTATCCTGGATTTCGATCATGGCTTGTTCTTCCGTGATCACCTGGTCCATGCCGAAAACGGCAATGCCCATGATGGTATCATTGACGATCTGATAGCTGACTCCGCAGGAGATAACCCCGTCGGCGCCCCAGTGGTAGACGCAGTGGGTCACCTGGGAGACGCGCTGCCCATCCCGCAGCAGCCAGCCCACGGTGGCTTCCGGTTTTTCGCCGGCGATGTAGAGAGCGGCGTCGCTGCGATTGCCCAGCAGGGTGGGGTTATCGTTAGGATAGATGGCCAGCAGCTGCTCCAGAGAATCGCCAACCTTCAGGCCCCGGGGGCAGGCGGCGGTGGCATTGAGCACCACGCCCAGTACGGCGGTATTTGCGGCCAGGGTCTGATCGGCGATGCGCAGCGTGCCCTCATCGGTGATGGCCAGGGTCACCCCTTCGCCCTCCTCCAGATAGACGATATCGGCGGTCTGGGACATGCGTCCGGCCAGGTCTGCCAGGTAGATTTCCAGTTCTTCATAGGTGAGCAGGGCCGCTTCTTCCGCCAGGGGCTGTGCCAAGGCGGCGCCGGTGATCATCAGCAGGGAAAGCAGCAGGGAAATCAGCTTTTTCATGGATTCAATCTCCTTTGACTGTGGGATGAGGGGGATTACAGGTGTTCAACGCCCTGAGCGGTGACCAGTGCATGGAGCAGCCGGGCCGGGGCGGTGGGGGCGGGGGAGAAGGTAAGGGCGTTCAGAATGCGTGCTTCCGCCTGGAGGGCGCTTTCTTCCGTTCGGGCGTGGAGGGTGCAGATGGGATCGCCTGCCTGCACATGATCGCCCATGCGGATTTCCATCACAAAGCCTACGGCGGGATCGATGGCGTCGCCTTTGCGGATGCGGCCTGCTCCCATCTGCTGGGCGGCCAGGCCCAGGGCAACCCCGTCTACCTTTTCCAGATATCCGTCGCAGGGAGCGGATACTTTGCGGATGACGGGGGCGGCGGGGAGCAAACCGGTATCATCGCATACCCGGCCGTCGCCTCCCTGGGCAATAATCATTTCCTTTAATTTTTCCAGGCCGCGCCCGCTGTTCAGCGCTTCTTCCAAGGCGGTCAGGGCGGCCTTTTCATCGGGCTGCACCCCGGCGGCCACCAGCATCTGGCTGCCCAGATACAGCGCCACATCCTTGAGGGGCCCTGATGTTCTGCCGGCGAGCACATCGATGGCTTCTTTTACCTCCAGGGCATTGCCCACATGGCTGCCCAGGGGCTCATCCATGCCGGATACCACGGCGATGATCCGGCGGCCCGCATGGGCGCCGATATCCGCCATGGTTTTGGCCAGCTCAATGGCGCTGTCCAGGGTGGGCATCAAGGCACCGGTGCCGCATTTTACATCCAATACAATGGCGTGAGCGCCGGCGGCGAATTTCTTGGATAGAATACTGGAGGCAATCAGAGGAATGGAATCCACCGTGCCCGTCACATCCCGCAGGGCGTAGAGGGTTTTATCAGCCGGGGCCAGATGGGCGCTTTGCCCCACCACGGCGCAGCCGGTGCGGCGCACGATATCTACAAATTCATCCTCCGGCAATTCCACCTTCATGCCGGCAATGCTTTCCATTTTATCTACTGTGCCGCCGGTATGGCCCAAGCCACGGCCGCTCATCTTCAGCACTTTGCCGCCGCAGGCCGCAACCAGCGGGGCCAGGATCAGCGTGGTGGTATCGCCCACGCCCCCGGTGGAATGCTTATCCACCGGCACGCCCCCCACATCCGGGGAAAGCATATGCCCGGATGCAGCCATTTCCATGGTCAGATCGGCGGTTTCCCGGGCGTCCATGCCCTTTAGGCGAATAGCCATCAGCAGGGCGGCCAGCTGATAATCCGGGATGGAATTATCCGCGGCGCCTTTGGCGAAATAGCGGATTTGTTCCCTGGTGAGGGCTTTGCCCTGCTTTTTTGCTTCAATCAGGGAGAGGATTTCCATTTATTTGCCTCCCGAAAAATAAGAATCAGAAGAATCCGACCATAGTATATCACAAGTTTTTTCTTCCGTAAAGCAAATGAAACGCATAAATCAACAAAACATGCAAATTTTTTAATAAAAACACTTGACCTCGTAACAAAAATGTAATACAATGCATGAGAGGGAATTTATGATTCTTTTTGTGTCCAAAAATTTGGCGCGGGATACGCCTGCGCTGCCAATGAAAAATTGGATGGGGTGTACGGTTATGAAGAAACGTAGTATGTCTGCCCGGCTGCTGGCGCTGGTATTGCTGGTAGCGATGGTACTGCCCATGGCGCCTTTC
Organism: Clostridiales bacterium; assembly: GCA_015056265.1. Taxonomy (GTDB): domain Bacteria; phylum Bacillota; class Clostridia; order Christensenellales; family Aristaeellaceae; genus RUG563. The sequence goes on along the minus strand of SVGR01000013.1, from coordinate 20,140 downwards.
TCTGCTCTTGCAGGGGAAGCCGTTGATCAGTACGGTTATCTGGTGATCAATAATGACACCAAGGATCGTGTGGTCAATTTCCGGCCTGCGCCCGGCTCTTCCAATTATGTGGATCGGCTGGATGAAGGCTGGGTGCTGCAGATTCTGGGCCAGACCAGCTATGGCGGCCACCTGTGGTATCAGGCCAAGAACCCTGCAAACGGGGAAACCGGCTATATCCGCGGGGATTTTATGCAGCTGATGACGACGGAAGAACAATCCGCCTGGCTTGCCAACCCTGTGCAACCCTACGTTCCTGCCGGCTCTTCTCAGCCCGGTGAAGGCGAAGGCGGCGGCGCCCCTGATTTGGGTGCCGGCCTTGGCTTTGTTCGTCTTATCGATGATCTGGTGAATCTGCGGGCCACCCCCGCCGGCACCGTGCTCACCGAAAAGAACGCGGACAAGTTGCCCCAGGGCCTGGTGCTTACTTATTATTCCGAAACCAAAGGATATCTGGGCTATGACTGGGTGCAGGTGGTCTATAACGGCATGGCAGGCTATGTGCGATCCGACTGCTATATCAAGACCGACGTGTACGGCCAGCCCCTGCCCGAAGAAGGCGGCAGTCAGCAGACCACGCCCCCCGCTTCTTCCACTGTGATCGGCTATGTGAAGCTGACGCTGGATAAGGTGGCCGTGCGCGTATCTCCCGGCGGCACCGTTATCAACGATAACGATCGTCTGCCCCAGGGCCTGGTGATCGGCTATACTGAAGACGCCGGCCGCATCGGTAATTACCGCTGGGTGAAGGTGACCTACGGCAGCTATGTGGGCTATATCCGTTCCGATTGCTTCGTGGAATGTGATGAACTGGGCAATGAAGTTGTCGCTCCCGGCGCCACCGCTGCCCCCACCCCCGTGCCCGGCGTCTATATCGGCTATATCCGCCTGATTGAGGATGATGTGTTCCTGCGTCAGTCCCCTGCCGGCAACGTGCTCAACTATTACGATAAGATGCCCAAGGGCCTGGTGCTGGGCTATACCGCTCTGGATACCAATTCCAAGCAGTATACCTGGGCGAAGGTGTCCTACCATGGCATGGAAGGCTATGTGCGTTCCGACTGCTTCGTATATTGTGACGAACTGGGCAACGAAGTGAGCGCCCCCGCTTCTACCCCCGCCCCCACCCCTGCCCCCGGCTCCACCGCCATTCCCCGGCCCGAAGGATCCGTGGTGTATGACGATAATACCTACGGCCGCACCAATACCGATCGGGTGTTCTTCCGCAAGGATTCCAGCACTGAAGCCGGCTACTGGTACATTTTGCCCTATAACTGGATGGTGCAGGTGCTCCGCGCCGATTGGGATGAAACCACCAATACCCTGTGGTACCAGGTCAAGGGTGGCACTCCTGCCAATCCCAACGCCTCCCATACCGGTTATATCCACGGTGATTACCTCAACCTGGTTTCCGGCGGCAATGCCGGCTCCACCGTGCCCGAAACGGACAGTAATTATGCCGTGATCATCATCAACGGTATCAACGTCCGCCGGGAGCCCAACGGCGAAGCTGTTACCGCCCTGCTGTCCAATACCGTGGTCAATATCATCAAGCGCCCTGCCGGCTCCTCTGTCAGCGATTGGTATTATATCGAATATAACGGCGTGTTCGGCTATGTGGAAGCCACCGCTCTGCGGGTGCTGACCAAGGACGAACTGGGTAATTTCACCCTGCCCTCCGCCCCCGCTCCCACCGTGACCCCCAGCCCTGCGCCTCCCTACACCGGCACCGGCTGGGCCAAGATCATCAAGACTTCCGTCAATATCCGCAGAACCCCCGGCGGCACCTCCCTCACCCCCAAGGATCAGGATAAGCTGCCCCTGGGCCTGGTGCTGCGCTATACCGAAGGTCCCGACAGCGATGGCTGGATCAAGGTGACCAGCCCCATCAATGGCATCACTGGTTATGTGCGCTCCGACTGCTATGTGCAGTGCGATAACGCCGGCAATCCTGTGATCGCCACGCCTGTGCCCTCCGGTCCTTCCGCTACCAATGATCCTTCCGTTTCTACCCAGACCTATATCAAGCTGATCAAGGGCGGCGTGAATGTACGCAATAATCCCTGGGGCACTTCTTACGGTCAGCTGGATAAGGGCACCATCCTGCCCTGCCTGGGCGTCAAGATGAACGGCAGCGAAAAGTGGTATGATATCTACTCTGCCAAGCTGGGCACCTATGGCTTCGTGCTGGCTTCCATGGCTGTGGAATGCGATGCCTACGGCAATGCCATTATCGCCACGCCTGCTCCCGCCGTTACCCCCGGCCCTGATGCCGCCATCACCGGCTATGTGGCCACGGTGATGAGCTCTGTCTGGGTGCGTTCGGACACCGATACCCAGTCCGCCACCTGCGGCAAGGTGTATGCCAAGGGTACCGTGCTGCCCCTCACCGGCGCTAAGGTGACTCCCTACGGCAGCAGCTATTCCTGGTATCCTGTTCAGCTCAATGACGGCACCCGGGGCTATATCCGCGGCGATATGGTGTTCGAACTGGCCCAGTGGCAGTTGGATTATTACAATCAGTACGGCGTATGCCCCTCTCCCACCCCCGGCCCCGCTACTCCCAAGCCTGGCAACAGTGATTACATCATCACCACCGGCGACAAGCTGTGGGTGCGTGCGGATGAAAGCACCAAGGCCGGCACCCTGGGTCAGCTGCGTCTGGGCACTGTGACCAAGTTCTACGGCAAGAACGAAGTGAAGAATTCCAACGGCACTTCCATCACCTGGTATGAAATCCAGCATGAGGGCAAGACCGGCTATCTCCATGGCGATTACGTCCGGGTGCTGACCAATGCGGAATATGCCGATTATATGGCCGCCAATCCCGGCCTGGCCACCCCCACGCCCACTCCCCTGCCTGATCTGTCCACCCTCAGTGATATGGGCCTGACCACCGTGGAGCGGGTAAAGATCCGCGGCGCCGCCACCATGAAGGGCGCTGAGCTGAGCCTGGTTTACACCCCCGGCACCAAGGTGACCTATCTGAAGGATTACCGGCTGAATGTGGTGGATGAACAGGGCACCTATAACTGGTTCAAGGTCAAGTACGGCGGTGTTACCGGCTGGATGCGCGGCGACTGCGTGCGTATCCTCACCGAGGATGAAAAGGCCATGTACAATATGACCGGCAATCCCGATTCCGCTCCCGAAGCCTCCTACACCACGCTAACGCTGCTGTCCACCGGTGATGCGGTGACCAAGCTGCAGCAGAAGCTGGTCGAAAAGGGCTATCTGGCCGCCAGCGAAGTGACCGGCACCTATTACGAGAGCACCCGTCAGGCGGTTATCGCTTTCCAGCGTGCCCACGGCAAGCTCACCGTGGACGGCATCGCCGGTGAAAATACCCAGCATGCCCTCTTCGGCACCGTGCCCGAAGGCACCTACACCGGCGGCACTGTGACCCCCGTGCTCTACCCCGTAGAAAAGATCGATTGGTTCAAGGGCGGCATCCAGAGTATCTACAGCGTGGGCACCGTTGCCATCGTCACCGACGTTTACACCGGTATCTCCTTCCGCGCTCAGCGGCTCTACGGCGATAACCACGCTGACTGTGAGCCCAAGACCACGGAAGATACCGCAGCCATCTGCCGCATTTACGGCGTCAGCACGCCTCAGGAAATCGACGACCGTGAGCAGGAACTGCAGTCTTATCGCCGCCGTCCCCTGTGGGTGACCATCGGCGGGCGCACCTTCGCGGCCTCCATGTACGGCATTCCCCATAACCCCGGTGGCGACCGAATCCCCGATAACGGCTACACCGGCCAGTTCTGTATCCACTTTGTGAACAGTATGACCCACGGCAGCAAGGATAGCCCCGCCCATGTCGATACCTCTGCAGCCATCAACGGCTGGTTCGGCCATCAGGAGGCTATCCAGTATGCCTACAGCCACTCCCAGAGCGGAACCAAGTAATCAACAATGAAATACGATGTATTGATCATCGGCGGAGGCGCGGCGGGATTGACCGCCGCGCTTTCCGCATCCGAAAAAGGAAAAAGCGTAGCGCTGCTGGAAGCGGCTCCCCGGGTGGGAAGGAAAATCCTGGCCAGCGGCAACGGCCGGTGCAATCTGGCCAATAGCGGCCCCGGCCGGTATTATGGGGGGAAGGCCCTTGCAAAAGAGGCGCTTTCCCGCTGCCCTGTGGAAAAAATACTTGCCAGCTTTCAGGCATGGGGCCTTGTTACGGTTGAGGAAGATGAGGGCCGTATCTATCCCGGCTGCGGCCAGGCCGCGGCGGTGTTGGATGTGCTGCGGGGTGAAATGGAAGAAAGAAAAATTCCTGTCTTCTGCGAGGCGTTGGTAACGAAGCTGGAGAAGATAGGAAAGGATTGGCGGGCCCATACCCCAAAGGGCGCCTTTGACGCCCATTCCCTGGTGATTGCCTGCGGCGGCATGGCAGGGGGAAAGCTGGGCCACGATGGGAAAGCGTATGCTTTGCTGACGGACCTGGGCCATCATCTGGTAGAGCCCCGTCCTGCCCTTACTCAGCTCAATGCCGATAAGCAGGCGGTAAAGGGCCTTTCCGGGCTGCGGCTGCCTGCCCGGCTTACCCTTTGCGACGGCAAAAATCCTGTCAGCGCCGCCCAAGGAGAGGTGTTGTTTACCGATTACGGGATCAGCGGCGTCTGTGCCATGCAGCTTTCTGCAGATGCGGGAATGCTGCTGGAAAAAGGGAAAAAACCCGTTCTGTATCTGGATTTCTGCCCCATGCTGGGGCTGATTCCCCGGATTTATGATCGTATTCCGCCGGAAAACCCGGAAAAAAATGTTCCGATCATGCGGGCATTTCTGGAAAAACGGGGGCATACCCTTCAGGGAGAGGCGCTGCTTCGGGGCCTGGCGCCCCGGCTGCTGGCGGAAAAGCTGAAGGGAAAAGCGCTGCCTGAACTTGCCCGGCTGCTGGCCTCCTATCCGGTGCCTGTCATTGGCACTCGGGGCATGGAATATGCCCAGGTGACCAGAGGCGGCATCGAAACGAAAGAATTCTTTTCCGATACATTCCAATCCCGGCTGGCCCCCGGCCTTTATGCTGCGGGGGAAATCCTGGATGTGGATGGGGATTGCGGCGGATTCAATCTGCAGTTTGCTTTTGCCTCCGGTATGATCGCGGGGGCAGCGGCGGCTATGAGACCCTGATGAGGAGGAGCATTTATGGAAAATCAATTCCTTTCCCTTAAGCCCGGCACCCTGCTGGCCCCCGTGCCTGCGGTGATGGTATCCTGTCAGCGGCCCGGGGAAAAGCCCAATGCCATTACCCTGGCCTGGGTGGGCACGGTGTGTTCCGAGCCGCCCATGGTTTCCATCTCCATCCGCAAGGAAAGATATTCCCACGCCATCGTCAAGGAGACGGGAGAGTTTATCATCAATCTCTGCGGAGAGGATAACCTGAAGGCCACCGACTACTGCGGCGTAAAATCCGGCCGGGATGAGGATAAATTTGCTGCCTGCCATATGACCGCCCTGCCCGTGGAGGGGTTCACCGCCCCTGCTATTGCCGAATGCCCCATTTATTTGGCCTGCAGGGTGCAGTCCGTTCAGGAATTGGGCAGCCATGATCTGTTCCTGGGCCTAATCGAAAAGATGGGCGTGCGGAAGGATCTGATGGATGAAACGGGCCGGATTGATTATAATCGGGCGCATCTGGTGGCCTATAATCATGGGGCCTATTATGGCCTGGGCGAGGCACTGGGCTTTTTTGGCTATTCTGTTGCTGCCCCGGATGTGCTGGAGAGGCGGATGAAGCAGCTGAAATGAGAGCTGCTAAGGAACATTTTATCTATCAACAAAAAAAGACGAGCATCCGGTGACGTACTGGGTGCTCGTTTCCTTATGCGGTAAAATGGCGCAATCCACTGGTACAGAGCGTATACTTGCGCCCTTTTGAAATGGTATGCTTTTGGCTGCTCACCAAATTGGAATTTGTTGATTACATCGGTGTTCCTATGCATCTCCGTCACATTGGAATTAATCAACTATTGCGCTTAAAGTCGATATCCTCTTTTCTTGCCTGAGCACACAAATCCTTCGTCTGCAATTTATACTCCTTGCCGCCCTTGATGAAATGCGTTCCGCACTGTCTGAATTCAAACGACACGTTTTTCCTCATGCACTGCTTTCTGATATCAATCACCCAATCGTAATCAAGCGGTCTTGCATTCGTATCTGATTCACCGCCGACAACCACAAGCTCGATGCCGTCAAGATACCGTTCTATGTCAATGGCTTCTATAAGTGGCTGAGCCGTGATACATTTATGCTTGATTGGGAGCTTTGAAAATATACCGAGCTTATAATCTGCGTTCTTTTGGTTCTCGACTGTGCAACAAACGACAACGTTTTCATAACCGTCGCCCCAATTGTCGGGAATACAGTCCATAAATCTGTCGATTCGCTTTGTGAGAAAGAGAAACGTGCAATCCTCTCGCTCTTTTATCATCTGCCAGCATTCGGGACGCCACGCATCCGCTTCCTCAATCAGAAAATCGGTAGAAAAGCAGGTATAGACAATGCCGGATTTCATTTTGTAATTGCTGTTTTTTAGGCGTTCGACGGGTTTTGCAAAATCCTTTGTCTTTTCGATAATATTCGTATCAATTCCGCGCTTTGCGTCGCCCTTGTGGATATAGCAATAGAGACAGCCATCGCTGCACTTTTTGCAACCTCTCCATGGATTCCACATTGCCATATTCTCACCTCATCAAATTCAAGTTTATCGCGTTTATTCTATCACGCAGAAAAAGAAACAGCAAGCCTTGTCGGGCTTGCTGTTTCGATATTACTTTGGCGCAAAGTGAAGGATAACGCCTTTCCTTCCATCACGTTTATGGAGGACGGCCTTTATTGCTTTCGGTAGGGTTTGGTGCAGTCTTTTTTGTAAAAAGGGCGGATATCAGGCAAAGAACAGCTTACTGAGGGTCATGGGATCGATATATTCCCCATCCTTATAAACCCGCATATTGCCGGAGGCGATTTCATCGATGAGCATCACCTTGCCGTCTGCGTTATAGCCGTATTCGAATTTGATATCATAAAGGATCAGGCCCTTTTCCTTCAGATCATCGGCCACGATCTGGGTGATCTTCTGGGTCATTTCCTTGATGGTATCGTATTGTTCGTCGGTCATCACATTCAGGGCCACCAGGGCGTCCTTGGTCACCAGGGGATCGCCCTTTTCATCATCCTTGAAGGTCATTTCCACATAGGCGGGCAGATCGGCGCCGGATTCGATATATGCGCCGTAGCGGCGGATAAAGCTGCCTACGGCCTTGTGACGGCAGATCACTTCCAGGCCATGGCCGAAGGGCTTGGCAGCCTTCACTTCCATGGTGGTGTTTTCCAGATCGGCGCTGACATAATGGGTATAGATGCCGGCGGCATTGATCTTTTCAAAGAAATAGATGGACATACGCAGGTTTACATCGCCCACGCCTTCGATGGTCAGGCCCACGGCATTTTCACCGGGATCAAAAACGCCGTCCTTGCCGGTGCAGTCATCCTTGAACTTCAGAAGGAAATTGCCGTTTTCCAGGGCGTAAACATTCTTGGTTTTTCCGGTATAGACCAGCTTCAGATTTTCCATGGTTCGTCCGCTCCATTTCATGATGATTTGAGGCACCTACACAGACAGTATACTGCGAGTGAGCGGAATTGACAATGGCGGAGATGTGAAAAACAAGGGAAAATTTACAAATGTTTTTCAGTTTTCAATGAAAAATATAATATCATCCGGGAAAAAAACAGAAAATGACAGCCAAAACCACAAAAAAATAATTGAACTTAACCCGGGAACCCTGTATAATGGTAGATGCCGACAGGGGTATTTTTTGTATTGCATGGAAATCCCTCCGGTATGGATTGACGCCCCTTTTATCAGGGGATGGAAGGCGGGAAAAAGATTGAACGAGAGTAAGAAAAAGATGCTCAAGACGATCACCACCTTGATGGTCGTTGTGGCCATTTTGTTTGCATTCTTCATTTCCGGGATCCGGATCTTTGGGGTGCAGGTATACGGGGTGCTCAGCGGCTCCATGGAGCCCACCTATAAAGTGGGTTCACTGATCTATGTAAAAAAAGTGGATCACAACAGCCTGGAGGTCAATGACGTTATCACCTTCCGCATGAATGGCGGCAAGACCGTGGCCACCCACCGTATCGTGGAAAAGGTGCCCAGCGAAACCAATCCCAACGAATATCAGTTCCGCACCAAGGGCGATGCCAATGATCATACGGACAGTGAACTGGTGGGCAAGAACAACCTGATTGGTAAGGTTGTCTTTTCCGTGCCGGCGCTGGGCCATGTGGCGGAATATATCCAGAATCCCCCCGGCATCTATGTGGCCATCCTGGTCAGCGCCCTGATGATCGGCTTTGTTTTCTATACCGATAAGATGACCAACGGCAAAAAGGGAGAGCAGCCCCAGCAGCCCAAGCCCCTCAGCCCTCTGCAGAGAAAGATCAATGATCTGAGCATGAAGCTGATCAAAAAGCCCCTGTTCAAAGAGCCCAAGGCCGATGCTTTTGCGCAGAATACCTATCCTCAGCAGGGATACCAGCAGTATCCGCAGGGCTATGGCTATCCCCAGCAGGGCTATGATTATCAGCAGCAAGGGTATCCGCAGGGCTATCAGCAGTACCCCCAGCAGCAGGGCTATGCCCAGCAGCCCCAGCAGTACGCCCCGTCGCAGCAGGGTTATCAGCAGCAGGGCTATGCCCAGCAGCCCCAGCAGTATGCCCCGTCGCAGCAGGGCTATCAGCAGCAGGGCTATGCCCAGCAGTATGTGCAGCCGCAGCAGGGCTATCAGCAGCAGGGCTATGCCCAGCAGCCCCAGCAGTATGCGCAGCCGCAGCAGGGCTATCAGCAGCAGGGCTACGCCCAGCAGCCCCAGCAGTATGCGCAGCCGCAGCAGGGCTATCAGCAGGGCTATGCCCAGCAGCCCCAGCAGAGCTATCCCCAGCAGGATTATCAGCAGGCCCCGCCGCCCCGCCGCCGGGGTCAGAACCCCGGTCAATAAGAAACCAGGCAAAAACAGCAGAGCGCCTGGCCTGAAGCGCGCAGGATAATGAGGAATCAAGCATGAAGAGACGGCTGTCCAGAGGAAACCGTGCCCGCAATTATTATGTTCCTTCCCGACCGAAAAAGGGCCGGTGGGTGCTTGTTTTGGCGGCAGTGCTGGCGGCCGTTCTTCTTTTCAGCGCATGGAAATTGATTTCCTATCTCTCCGATTATTTTTCCACCCGCCAGGGCAATGCCCAGTTACAGGCGTTGTATTATCAGGCCGATGAAACCCAGGCCCCTGATTCCTCTCAAATGCCTACGCCCACCGCCGTTCCTGCCGCCTCCCCCCAGCCCACCATCAGTAAGCAGGTGCAGGCGGTGCATGATCAGCTGCTGCTGCCCGCTCTTCGTTATCCCACCAATGAACGAGCCATTATCCGCAGCCGGTTTAAAAATATCCGCAATCAGAATAAGGATATCATGGGCTGGATCACCATTCCCGGCATTATCGATCAAGCCGTGGTGCAGCGGGATAATGAATATTATCTCCGCCGGGATTATCAGGGCCGGCATAATGTGAACGGCGCCATTTTCCTGGAGGAAACCTGCAATCTGAAAACCCGTCCCTATACTATGATCCTTTACGGGCACAATATGAAGACGGGGGAAATGTTTGGCTTCCTGCGCAATTATGAGAATGCCAATTATTATCACACCAATCCATTCATCACCTTCGATACCGTCTATGAGGACGGGCAGTATGTGATCCTGGGAGTGGGCACCATCAGCACCATCCGGGGCAATCGCAAATATGTGGATCTGGCCCGGCTTTCTTCCTCCACCATCGCTTGGCGGCAGGAGGCCATGGATCAGCTGATGAAGCAATCGGTATACATGAATCATGTGGATGTACAGCCCCAGGATCAATTGCTGCTGCTGGTGACTTGCGTGGATGATAGCACCGAGCGTAGGGTACTCATCGCCCGGCGCATCCGGGATGGAGAGAGTATAGACGCTTTGCGGCGCCAGGTGGCCAACAATTGGAATAAATGATTCCATACGGATTTTCAAAGGCCGGCACAATGGGTGCCGGTTTTTTTGTTGCGCGGGAGGGATAAATACGGGGCGGTATGCATACTGTGCAATGAATCCAGCAACACATCAAGGAGGATGATTATGGCACAGAGCAGGCATTTTTTCGCCGGTAGCAACACCCGGGCCGGTTTTCGAGGCTTTTTTGATCAACTGCGGGATCGGGCGGGATGGTGCACGCTGATCAAGGGCGGACCCGGCGTGGGCAAAAGCACCCTGATGGGGGAGGTGGGAAAGCATTTTGAGGCCCTGGGTCACCAGGTCAGTTATTATCACTGCTCCGGTGATCCCGAAAGTCTGGATGCTGTCTATTCCCGGGAGGCGGATTATATGGTGATGGATGGCACCGCCCCCCATGTGGTAGATCCAAAGCTTCCGGGAGCGGGGGATGGCATTCTGAATCTGGGCGTATGCCTGAATGAAAAGCAATTGGCAGCCCAGCGGCAGCAACTGGAGGAAATTGCACAAGAGATGACCCGCTACTACGGAAGGGCCCACCGGTATCTTCGGGGCGCTCATGCCATGCGGGAGGATGCGGCGGCGGTGTATGAAGCGGCCCTTTCCCCCAAAGCCCGGCGCAGCCTGGAGAATGAGCTGCTCTCCCTGCTGCCCGGCGGCCCGGAAGGGGAGGAAAGCCATCTTTTCGCCCAGGCTATCACTTGCCATGGGATGCTGCAGAAAATGGATGATGCCCTGACCGGCACGGTTTATTGCCTGGATGTGCCTTGGGGAATGAATGTGCATGGGTTGCTTGCGCCGGTGCTGGAGGGAGCCAGAAGAGGGCGGCTGCAGCGCTGTGTGTATCACGATCCGCTGGATGGGGAGGAGGTGGCCCATGTGGCGGCGGGAAGCGCGGTATTCACCACCGCGGTGATTACGGATGCCCCGGCCTTCGCCCCGGAAATGGACGGCCATCTGCTGCATCGGGAAGCGCCCCGTCTTGCCTTTGACCGGGCAGTGTATGATCTGACATTCAATCAGGCGGTGGAGGCCCTGGCGGAAGCCAAGGCGCTGCATGACCGGCTGGAGCGGTATTATATGGACGCCATGGATTACGGCCGGCTGAACGCCATCCGCCAGGAGTTTATGGAGGGGCTGCCGCATTGATGAATGGATCCGGTCGGGTAAAAGGCCTTTGCGGTAAAAGCCGGGCGTTTTCGGCCGGATGAAAAGATGATAATTCCATGGTCTTTGTTATTGGCAGAGACCATGGTTTTTTTATCGATACGGCGGATTTTTTATAAATCCGATGAAAAAAACAGAAAAATGGGGGTTGCAAATGAAAAAAGAATATGCTAATATATCAATGTGCTAACGTGCTAAAGCGATAAAATGAGAAAGTAAAGGAGCTATGAAGAAGATGCGTATGATGATGAGGCGAATGCTGGTGGCCGCGCTGTCGCTGTGCATACTGGTGGGCTGTGCCGGGGCAGAAGGGCAGATCGATTGGAGCATCCGGTACACTTTTAATGAACTGGAAGGCCAGCTCAAGCAGATGGCGCAGGAAAATCCCCGGATCACGGCTCTATACCCCATCGGCGCCAGTTATCAGGAACGGGCTATCTGGTGCCTGGAAATTACCAATCCTGCCTCCCAGGCAGATAAAACCGGCATTGCCGTGATGGCCAATATCCACGGGGGAGAGCGGGAATCTGCCTCCAGCGCCATGTATTTCGCCTGGTGGATGCTGGAAGAGGCGGCTACGCCCCGGGTGCAGGCCATTTTGGACAACTACATTGTGTATGTAATTCCCGTGATCAATCCCGATGGGTATGTGCAATCCTCTGTCTATAACACCCGCCAGAATATGCGTCCCCGGGATTTGAACGGCAACGGCGTTCCCTTCTCAGATCCCTATACGGATCTGGATGGGGATGGTTACATTGCCGCTTTGTATCGGGGAACGGCGGATGAAAAGCCTGTCATTTCCTGGCGCACGCCCTCCTTCGGTATGGAAAGCCCCGATTGGGATGGCAACGGTATCCTGGGGGATGATCCCCGTAACAGCGGAATTGATTTGAACCGCACCTTTGATTATCAATGGAATCGCTATGATATCGAGACCAGGAAGACCGGGGTAATCGGCGCCAATTCCTTTGCCAGCGCCGGCCCTGCCCCTGCTTCTGAGCCGGAGGTGAAAGCGGTACAGAATTTCCTTCTGAATAAGGAAGTGGACGCTCTGGTTACGCTGCACACCGGCATTCAGTGTGTGCTCTATCCCTGGTGCTATCGGCCCTATGATCCGGCGGTGGACAGTGATGATATTCTGTTCATGAAGGATACCGCTGAAAAGATGGCCGCTGCTTTCCAGCAGACCACCGGCCGGGGATTTTACACCAAATCCTCCTATGAGGATTATCCCACCAGTGCAGAATTGATTGATTATGCCTATGGCCGGCTGAATATTCACGCTTACACGGTGGAAGTGTATGATGCCGGCAAATCCAAGGATGGAGATATAGCCGCCTGCAAGTGGGAGGATACCCTGCCCGAGGCCACCTGGGCATTTTATACGCAGGATCAGCTGAAGGAAATGGGCCTGGATCCCACAAAAATCATCGATAGCCAGGGCGAGAAACTGGCCGAAAACGAAGGGCTGTGGTTTTATACCAGCGCTGATGCACAGATGGTTGATAGAGCCCCTGAAAACCAAAAGATCATGGTGGAAGGCTGCCGGGACGCCATCCTGGTGATGATCGACAGCGAACCCTACGGTCAGGGGTATACCAAGCCGGATTATTTGAACTGGTAAAACCGCAGGCAAAATTTCCTCATCTTTCTCTTTTCCGCTTTGCTTTCCGGCCCTTTTCCGGTATAATGGAAGGAAGAAAAAGCAAAAAGGAGCGGGAAAGATGGGGAAAACTTTTTTTGAGAGGGACCGGGGGTTTTACCGCGCCATGGTGCGCTTGTCTCTGCCTACTGCCCTTCGCTCCTTGCTTTCGCTGCTGGTGCTGATGGCGGATAATGTGATGGTATCCCGTTTTTCGGAAAATGCCCTGGGGCCGGTATCCCAGGCCAATGCAGTCAGCACATTTGTTACGGCTGCCCTCACCGGTCTTGGCAGCGGGGCGGTGGTGCTGATTGCCCAGTATTGGGGAAAAAAGGATCAGAACGCCCTGAAAAGGGTGTTTTCCGTGGGCTTTTTGGCCTGTACAGGGCTGGGGCTATTGTTTTCTGCGGTGGTGTTGCTCTTTCCCAGGGCCATTCTCTCCCTGGTACTGGATGCCGGTCAGGGGGAGCTGACCGCCGTGGCCCAATCCTATCTGATGATCAGCTGCCTGGCCTATGTGCCGCTGGGAATATCCACGGCCTTATCCAGCGCCCTGCGGGGCGTGGAGGTAGTGAGGGTGACCCTGTATGCCACGGTGGTCAGTCTGCTATCCAATGTGGCCCTCAATTATCTGCTAATTTACGGCCATCTGGGCCTGCCCCGGATGGGGGTAGAAGGGGCTGCACTGGCCACTGTTATCGCCCGGATTATCGAAGCGGCGGTGGTGTGGGTGTATTGCTTTCGGGTGCAGAGGGCCGTTGCCATCCGTCCCCTGGATCTTTTGTGCCAGGAGAAGTGGGCCTGGCGGGATTATCTGCGCTTTGGCGCTCCGGTGGGCTTTACCGATGCCCAGTGGGCGCTGGTGGGGCTGCTGAAGATGGCGGCCATCGGTCATTTGGGCGGGGAAATGATGAACGCCATGAATCTGACCGATACGATGATGAATCTGGGCACCATGTTCACCTTTGCCCTGGCCGGCGGCGCCTGTGTGCTGGTGGGAAAGGCCGTGGGCGAAGGGGATATGGAAAAGGTGCGCAGATACAGCCGCACCATCCAGGTGATGTTTGCCGTCATCGGCGTGGGAATGGCGCTGATTGTAATGGCCCTCCGTTTTCCCTTCATCGGTCTTTATGGGCAGACGAAGGCGGTGGAAACGCTTTCCGGCCAGATGATCTTTATCGGCGCGCTTACGCTGATGGGCACTTCCTATCATGCTTCCTGCTTTGTGGGCATCAATCGGGGGGCAGGGGATAATCAGTTTGTGATGAAGGTGGATCTGATCTGCGGCTGGCTGGTGGTGCTGCCCCTTACGTATCTTGGCGCATTCGTATTCCATTGGCCGTTGCCGATTGTTTTCCTGTGCACCCGTATCGATCAATGCTTTAAATGGATCATCGCGTTTATTCGCCTGAGGGGGAAAAGATGGATCAAGAACGTGACCAGGACCTGATTTTTTCCGTTGATGGGATCAGTTATACCGCCCGGAAGCAGCCGGAGCTTTCCTGGCTGCAGCCCTACGGCAAGGTGTTTTATGTGTTCGATCAGCAAACCTCCGGCAATCTGTGCTTCGGGGTGGACGGGCCTTACGGTAAGCTCTTTATCAAATATGCCGGGGCAAGGACGGCCCGCTATACCGGCAGACCGGAGGTTGCGGTGGAAACACTGAAGAAGGCCATGCCTCTTTATCAGCATGCACATCCTGCCCTTACCCGTCTTCGGGGCCACGGGCCCACGGCGGAGGGGTATGCCGCTATTTTTGCCTGGGAGGATATGGCTGCCCTCCGGCCCTTCCCTCCGGATGGCCGGGTGCTGCAGCAGGTGCAGGGATTGCCCTGGCAAAAATCCCTGAAGATGCTGGACGGCGTATTTGATTTGCATGCTCAGTTGGCGGAGGCAGGGTATATCGCCGTGGATTTCTGGGACGGAAATGTGCTCATTGATTTTTCTCGCTGCCGGGCGGTGGTGTGCGATATTGATCTGTACCGCAAAAAGCCCGCTGTCAATGACCGGGGACGGATGCCTGGTTCTTCCCGATTTTTGTCGCCCGAGGAATATACCCTGGGCGCTCCCCTGGATGAAAGCACCACGGTATTTGCCATGGGCGCCTTGGCCTTTGAATTCTATGGGGAAAATCATTACCGCAGCCGCCGGGATTGGGTGGGCCCTCCGGCCCTGTATGATGTGGCCCGGCGTGCCACCCAGGAAAAGCGGGAAAAGCGCTACCCCTCTCTTCGCGCCTTTTTGCAGGAATGGCGCGGCACAGTGGGCCTTACGCCCCTGGGGGACGAGGGGATATATTGAATAGCAAGCTTGCCTCCGGTAGGGGAGTTTCCCCGGCGCCGGGGGCTTTTATTATGGTCTGCATGCCCCGCTTGACGGCCGCATAGGGTATAGGGGAGGGGATGGGATGAATAGATGGGGCTGGCGGGCGCTGGGGCTGGCACTTTTGTGCCTGATCATGGCATTGTGTCCAAAGCCGGCGGAAAGAAATGCATCCGGCGGGCCGCCGGGGATGTTGATCTGGGTGGATTTGGAATTGCTGCGGCTGACAGTATATGAAAACGGCCGGGAAATTGCCCGCTTCCCCATTGCTGCCGGGGCACGGGAGACACCCTCCCCGGTGGGGGTTTTTCATGTGAACCGGAAGTTCGAAACATCCCTCTCCGGATTCGGCACCCGTTTCCTGGGGCTGGATGTGCCCTGGGGGGATTACGGAATCCATGGCACCAATCGTCCGGCCTCCATTGGCTCCCATGCCAGCCACGGCTGCATCCGGATGACGGTAAAGGATGCAGAGAAGCTGTATCGGATGATTCCTCGGGGCACGAAAGTAGTGATCGACGGGGGTGCGTCGGGCCCCTTCCTTTCCGTCCTGCGCACGCTGAAGGAGGGCGATCGGGGAGCGGATGTGATGCAGCTGCAAAGGCGGCTGATCCAGAAGGGATTCCTGGCGGGCACTGCGGATGGAGTGTTTGGCCCTGCCACCCGGAGAGCGGTGATTGCCGCCCGGAAGGCATTGGATTTGCCCCCTGGCGACAGCGCAGATGGATTATTCATGCGGAAATTTGGTATCATCTTGTTTGATTAACAAAAAAATACAACTAAATCCGAACATTTTTTTATTTTCCCTATAGCAATATTCGCAAATTTGTGATATAATCCTGTACTGGCGCACTGCGTCGGATAACAGGAGGATGAATGAACCATGGATAAGATCAAGCGCAACGAAAGACTGGCGGCCATGACCCAGATCCTGACCGCTTCTCCCAATCATATCTTTACCCTGTCCTATTTCTGCGAGCTGTTTTCCACGGCCAAATCTACTGTCAGTGAGGATGTGGCCATCCTGCAGGATACCATGCAGCATTTCGGTTTGGGCAAGCTGGAAACGGTGACCGGGGCAGCCGGCGGCGTGCGCTACCGTCCCATGGATCTCAAATCCAACGGTCGGGAGTTCATTCAGGGCATCTGTGAAAAGCTGATGGAAAAAGAACGGGTGCTGCCCGGCGGCTACCTGTATTTTTCCGATATTCTGGCCACGCCCGAATTGGTGCAGGGAATGGGCAATCTGATTGCCGGGCAATACTATGACGCCAATGTGGATTTCGTGCTGACCATGGAAACCAAGGGCATTCCCGTTGCCCTGATGACCGCCCAGGCCCTTCGGGTGCCCCTGGTGATCGCAAGGCGCGCCACCAAGGTATATGAGGGCAGCGCCGTGAATATTTCTTATGTTTCCGGCAGCGGTAATATTGAATCCATGGCCCTCTCCCGCCGGGCCGTGAAGGAAGGCCAGAAGGCCCTGATCGTGGATGACTTCATGCGGGGCGGCGGCACGGCCCGGGGCATGATCGAATTGATGAAGGAATTCAATGTGACGGTGGCGGGCATCTGCTTTGTGCTGGCGCTGGAAAATCCCAAGCATCGTGCCATCGAGGGCGAAAAGGCGCTGATGTTGCTTTCTGATATGCGGGATGGATCCCCCCTCACCATCCGCCCTGCTGATTGGATCAAATAAACGGCATCGATTCGATGCCTTCCGTAAAAATGAAATATTCATTTTTACGGTTGCATCATTTTCTTGCGCTGCAAAGCAGCGCGGCCAGAAAATGATAAAGGAAGCGGTATGACCGCTCCTCGGGGCGGCAAAGCCACCCCTGCGGATTATAATCGAAGGGTTAACCACCCTTCGATGCATCCGGTAAGTTTGTTATGCTTTATTGTCTTATCGAGGAGTTAATATGCGTATCATCGTGGGCCTGGGCAATCCGGGCGAAAAATACAGCCATACGCGGCACAATGTAGGCTTTGACGTGATCGATATTCTGTCCCAGAAGCTGAACATCCCGGTGAAGAAGCTGAAATGCCGGGCCACCATTGGAGAAGGAATTCTGGGCGGCGAAAAAATCGTGCTGATCAAGCCCCAGACCTTTATGAACTTAAGCGGCCTTACCGTATCCGACGCCCTTTCCTGGTATAAGGCAGAGCCCAAGGATATGCTGCTCATTGTGGATGATATTGATCTGCCCTTTGGGCAGGTGCGGCTTCGCTCCAAGGGCGGCCCCGGCACCCATAACGGCCTTCGCCACATCGTCCAGTGCACCGGCACCGGGGATTTCCCAAGGGTCAGGGTGGGGGTGGGAGCACCGCCCCCGGAATGGGATTTGGCGGATTGGGTCTTAAGCAAATATGCCGATGAAGCAGCCCGGAAAATCGCCTTTGACGCCTATATGCTGGCCGCGGATGCGGCGCTGTGCTGGGCGGAGCACGGTATCGACCTTGCCATGAACCGCTATAACAAACGCCATGCTGAATAAACTATTGGATTTTTTAAGCGCCTCCCCATCGATCCGGGAGGCGTTTGAGACAAAAGAAAAGGGTATCCATGCCCTGTACGAAATGGCCGAAGGACAGAGGCCTTTTTTCGCTGCCGCTCTGGCCCAAAAAACTGGTCGGCCCATTCTCTACATTGCCCCCTCCGATGCCGCCGCTATGGCCGCCGCCGATGACTGCGCTGCCTGGCTGAACGGAGGCGCGGCGCTGCTGCCCTCACCGGATATTCATTTTACGAGGGGCGTGGCCAGCCGGGAAAATGCTTTTCAGCGGCTGAATGTGCTCCAGAAGGTGCGTCAGGGCCAGGTACAGGTGCTCTGCGCCCCGGCGGATGCGCTGATGAGCCGGATGATGCTGCCAAAGGATTATGAAAAATACGCCGTACAATTGGCGGTGGGCAGCCGGATGGAGCCCAAGGAGCTGATTGAACGCCTGGTGAAAATGGGCTATGAACGGGTGGATATGGTGGAGGGCAAGGGCCAGTGCGCCCTGCGGGGCGCCATCGTGGACGCTTTTTCCCCGGCAGAATCCGGCGCTACCCGCATTGAATTCTGGGATGACGAGGTGGATTCCATCCGCTTCTTTGATCCCATCAGTCAGCGCAGCCTGGACGGCATGGAGGAAGCTGTATTTTATCCAGCAGTGGAATGGCTGCTGGATGAAGAATATGCCCCGCTGATGCGCAGGCTGATCAGGGAACAGATGAATCGCCTGCCCGACAGCCCTCTTTCTTCCGATTTGCCCCCCTTGCCGGAGGAGGAAGAGGAAAAGACGGAAGAAATCCAGGATAAAAAGGAACTGGGGCGTCTCAGCTACCGGGTCTATGATACCGGGGTGGCAAGGCTTTTGCAGGACGCCGATCAATTGGAGCGGGGGCTGCAGCCCGCCAATCTTTCCCTCTGGGCCGGGGCGGTGAACGCTCCCTGCGCCTGGATTTGGGAATATATGCAGCATCCCATCATCCTGCTGGAGGAGCCCGACCGCATCAAATCCCGGTGCGAGGACAGAATGGACGGCTTCGGGGAGGATTTTAAACTGTCTCTGGAGCGGCAGGAGGCCGTGCCGGAGCAGGGGAATCTGCTGCGCCCCTGGGAGGAGATTTCCCAGGCGATTTGCAATGAACAGCTGTATCTGATGCAGGATCTGCTCCGGGGCATGGGGGAACTGAAGCCCACGAAGATCACCCGCTTTCCCGGCCTTGCAGCCCCCAGGTACATTTCCCGGTTCAAGGAAATCAAAACCGATCTGGAAACCTGGAAAAAGGAAGGCTATCTGATTCTGCTGATGGCCGGCGGCGAAGCCAGAAGCAAACGGCTGCAGACCGCCCTTTCTGAACTGGAATGCCCCGCCCCCGCCTGGGAGGAAGCCCCCGCCATGGCTGCCGGAAACGCTGTTATTTGCCCCCTCACCCTGGCCCGGGGCTTTGTGATGGCGGAGTGCAAACTTGCGGTCATTGCCGACAGCGATATTTTCGGCGCCGGCTACCGCAAAACCCGGGTGCGCAAATCCGCCGGGGAAAAGATCGAGGCCTTCACCGATCTGAAGGAAGGGGACTATGTCGTCCACGAAGCCCACGGCGTGGGCATTTTCTGCGGCACGGTGCGCCTTCAGAGCGAGGGTACCTATCGGGATTACCTGCTGATTCAGTATAAGGGCGCAGATAAGCTCTATGTGCCCACCGATCAATTCGACCGGGTGCAGAAATTCATCGGCGGTCAGGATAATCCGCCGCCCCTCAATTCCTTAAGCGGCAATGACTGGGATCGGCAGAAAAAGAAGGTAAAGGCAGGGCTGAAGAAGCTGGCCTTTGATCTGGTGGCGCTTTATGCCGCCCGGCAGAATAACCCCGGCTTCCCCTTCTGTGAGGATACCCCCTGGCAGCGGCAGTTTGAGGATTCCTTCCCCTATGAACTGACCCCCGATCAGGACAAGGCGGTGCAGGATATCAAGCGGGATATGGAAGCCGCCAATAATATGGACCGGCTGGTATGCGGGGATGTGGGCTACGGCAAGACGGAAGTAGCCCTCCGGGCCGCCATGAAGGCTGTCATGGGCGGAAAGCAGGTGGCGTTCCTGGCCCCCACCACCATCCTGGCCCAACAGCATTACTACACCATGCTGAAGCGCTTCAAGGATTTCCCGGTGGAAATTGATGTGCTTTCCCGGTTCCGCAGCCCGAAAGCACAAAAAGAAACGCTGCAGAAAGTGGCCCTGGGCAAAGTAGACATTCTGGTTGGCACACATCGGCTGCTTTCCAAGGATGTGAATTTCAAGGATCTGGGTTTGCTGATCGTGGATGAAGAGCAGCGCTTCGGTGTGGCCCATAAGGAAGCCATCAAGAATCTGAAAAAGCAGGTGGACGTGCTTACCCTGTCCGCTACGCCCATTCCCAGAACGCTGCATATGTC
>SVGR01000142.1 GCA_015056265.1 Clostridiales bacterium | reverse complement strand
GATTGCCGTTGCCCTTGATGATCCGAACATTATACAAATTAGGGAAAAGGCCCGGGAGTGCGGCATTGGGGTTTCATTCGGATTTATTGAAAAGGATGAGGATACTTTTTATAGCGCTCAATTGACCGTAGGACGGGACGGCGAAGTGATTGATCTGTATCGTCGTATTTCGCCAGGCTGGAAGTTGCCTAACGCCGATCATCACTATCAGGAAGGCGATTCATTTCACACATTTCCTTTTATGAACAAAAAAATCGCCGTAGCGCTGTGCGGCGATCTATGGCATGACGAAAATATCGAATCAATGAGGAATCTCTGCCCGGATGTGGTTTTCTGGTCTGTGTACACGGATTTTAACTGGGAGAAATGGAATGCTGATATCAAGCATGAATATGCTGCCCAGGCACAGAAAGTCTGTGATCGTGTGCTGTACGTCAATGCCTATTGTAAGGATAAAGAAGGGAAAGAAATCTCCCGGGGCGGGGCGGCATTATTTGAAAATGGCCTGATCATTCGGGAAATTCCATCAGGCAAAGAAGATATTTTGATTGTTGAGATTTAATTCCTTTCGATACACGGAGAAAGGTGTGGATCGAATACCGATCAGAAATATTCCGCAGCAGTTTTCTTTGGGAGAGTGCGAGGGCCGGAATTCACAGCCGCCTGTATCGGATGCAGGCGAATGAAGGCTCAATGAGGCACAAAACCCGGCATGGCTGGTTGCTTACATCCCGCCGCCGGGTCATAATGAACTATGCCGGTGAAATGTTATTTAGCTTCGCTGGGAAATCAGATGACAGGAAGATAATTAAGAAAAATCCAGAAGCAGTTTTCTTTGGGAGAGCGCGAGGGCCGGAATTTGCCGCCGCCTGTGGCGGATGCAGGCGAATGAAGGCCCAATGAGGCACAGAGCCCGGCCTCATGGGATGATTCATCCCACGAGGCCGGGCGACAATGCCGAATTGTGAGCGAAGAGGGGATTTCTTTTTTAAAAGAAATCCCCTCTCGCATTATCATTAATTCTTACATTTTCCCGATGACGTCGGTGAGCAGGGCGGCGAAATCATTCCGAACCCGGCGGCCCATTTCCATTACTTCCTCATGATTGATGGGCTGATCCAGCACGCCGGCAGCCATATTGGTGATGCAGCTGACGCCCAGCACCTGGATGCCTGAGTGGGCGGCTACGATGGTTTCCGGTACGGTGGACATACCAACGGCATCGGCGCCCAGGATGCGCACCATGCGGATTTCGGCAGGGGTTTCATAGCAGGGGCCGCTCATCCAGCAGTACACGCCCTCTTCCAAACGGATACCCAGATTTTTTGCGGATTCACGGGCCAGGGATTGCAATTCGGGGGTGTAGGCGCGGCTCATATCTGGGAAACGGGGGCCAAAGAAGGAAAGATTTTCGCCGACCAGGGGATTCTTGCCTGCAAGATTGATAAAATCAGTGATCATCATCAGGCAGCCGGCAGAAAAGGCGGTGTTCACGCCGCCGGCGGCGTTGGTGACGATCAGCTTTTTCACCCCCAGCAGTGCCATCACCCGGATAGGCAGGGTGACATCTTCCATGGAATGGCCTTCATAGCTGTGGAAACGGCCGCTCATCATCATCACACGCTTGCCATTCAGCGTACCGGCGATCAGCTTGCCTGCATGGCCCTGAACGGTGGACAGGGGGAAGCCGGGAATATCTGCATAGGAAATTTCTTTGGCGTCCGTGAGATCATTGCCGAAATCCCCCAGGCCGCTGCCCAGAATCACGGCGATTTCTGCCTTTCCAATGGCTTTTTCCACCGTTTCGGCGGCGGTGCGAATGCGCTGCATAGAATCCATTGCTCAGTCCTCCAATGATTTTTTAAAGGATTTGGCCCCGAAACGCTGGGGCAGATCAAAATAATCGCAGATGGTAGCGGCGATATCCGCATAGGTTTCCCGGGTACCGATATCGGAAAGCTGCGCCATGCTGTTCTTCCGACACAGGATGGGGATGTATTCCCGGGTATGATCGGTGCCATGATGGGCAGGATCACAGCCGTGATCGGCGGTGATGATGAGAAGATCCTCATCGCCCATCAGATCATAGAATTCCGGAAGCCGTGCATCGAAATACTCCAGGGCTTTGCCATAGCCCTCCACATCCCGGCGATGGCCGTATGCAGAATCAAAATCCACCAGATTGACAAACAAAAGCCCGTCAAAATCTTGCCGCATATATTCTAAAGCAGCGTCAATGCAGGCAGGATTGCCGGCGGCATGATTACTGCCGGTAAGGCCCTGCAGGGCGAAAATATCTTCAATCTTGCCAACGCCCAATACTTGCTTTCCGGCGTCTTTCAAGGCGTCCAGCATAGTGGGAGCAATGGGCGGGAGGGAGAAATCCCGGCGGCTGCCGGTGCGCTTGAATTGGCCTTTGCCGGGCCCGACAAAAGGACGGGCAATAACCCGGCCCACAGCATGCTGTCCCACCAATTGCTTGCGGGCAATTTCGCACAGTTCATACAGCCTGGGCACAGGGATCACATCCTCGTGGGCAGCGATCTGGAATACGCTGTCGGCAGAGGTGTAGACGATGGGGTAACCGGTACGCATATGCTCGTCGCCCAGTTCGTCCAGAATGGCGGTGCCGGAGGCAGGCTTATTACCCAGGGTTTTGGTGCCGATGGCGGCCTCAAAGGCGGCGATCACATCCTGGGGGAAACCGTTAGGATAAGTGGGGAAGGGATGGGGGAGAATGATGCCTGCCATTTCCCAGTGGCCGGTGGTGGTATCCTTGCCCATGGATTTTTCGGCGGCCCGGCCATAAACACCCTTGGCATTTTCATCAGCAGGGATGGAAAGCCCCGGCAGATGCCCCAAGCCCAGAGCGCGCATGTGGGGAATATTCAGCGGCATCCGCTCAGCGATATGGCCCAGGGTGTTGGCGCCGGCATCGCCAAAGAGGGCGGCGTCCGGCAGCGCCCCTGCGCCAACGCTGTCCAGCACAATTAAAATGACGCGTTTCATAAACGGTAGATCTCCTTTCACAGATTATCTGCAGCCCGCAAAACGGGCGATTCATTCAATCAGATTATACCCGGAAACTATATATTATCCCAACATTCTGGGAACGATGCTGATCGAAAACCAGGGAATATTTTTTTCATCGTTTTTCTTTGGGAGCGCATGCGCGGGCCTTTCTTTTTCAGAAAAGAAAAATCCACTCGCAATAACATCCCTTGTTTAGGGCACCAGCGGGTCGGATTCGTCAGCTTTGGTATCCTCGGGAGGCTTGGGCAGATCGGTAAGGGCAGAGAGGCCGAAGTGAGCAAGGAAGGCGTCGGTGGTGCCGTAGAGGATGGGACGGCCCAGGGTTTCCTTGCGGCCCACTTCCTCGATGAGGCCCTTATTCACCAGGGATTGTACTGAATAATCGCATTTTACGCCGCGGACGGCCTCAATTTCCAGCTTGGTCACCGGCTGACGATAGGCCACCACCGCCAGTGTTTCCATGGCGGATTGGGACAGGGACTGCTTCTGAATGGGCTGCAAAAGCCGCTCCACATAGGGGGCGTATTCCGCCCGGGTGGACAGCTGAATATGATTGCCAAAACGCTTCAGGCAGATACCCCGGCGATGGAAGGAATAATCGCTATCCAGGGCATCGATGGCTTGCTGTGTTTCTGCTTCGGTGACTTCCAGCGCTCGCTGCAGCTCCCGGATCTCCACCGGCTCCCCGGCGACGAATAGGATGGCTTCAATCACGTGGGCCAGTTCATGCGTATCCATCTACTTGCAATTCTCCTTCTGTATGGGCTTCCGGCTCCCGGGGTTCCAACATCATATCGCCGAAAATGCCCTCCTGAATCACGGCGGCCCGGCCTAGACGCAAAAGCTCCAGCAGGGCCAGGAACAGGGTGACCACCTCATCCCGGGAGGGGGAGGAACTGAACAATTCATCAAATTTTACCGGTCCCTTTTTCAGCCGCTTCAGAATGTGGGCGGTGCAGCGTGGCACAGTGTATTCATCCCGGACAATGCGGCGGGCCACCTGGATGGGCTCCTCTTCATCGGGATGCACCCGGGCCATGACCCGGGCAAAGGCGGCAATCAGGCCGTTCAGCGTCAGTCCCGTCAGCTCAAGGGTAGGGGGCGGCAGAGGATATTCCTCTGGCAGCTTTTGGTACATCAGCGCCGCCGCCTTTTCAAAGCCCTGCATATCCTGGGCGATCTGCTTGAACCGCTGGTATTCCTCCAATTGACGGATCAGGGCCTGCTCCGGGTCTTCCTCATCCGGTTCTTCCTGCCGGGGGAGCAGGGCACGGCTTTTGATTTCCAATAGCGTTGCTGCCATGGTAATGAAAGCGCTGGCGTCATCCATATCC
>SVGR01000141.1 GCA_015056265.1 Clostridiales bacterium | reverse complement strand
TCGGCCGCACATCGCCGTCGCAGTCGGTATACCAGATATCGATTCCCGCCGCTTGCAGCTTTTTATGGATCCGCTTGTAGCGGGGCATTACCACATTTTTGAAAAAATCCACGCTCACCAGCGGGCCGTTATTGCAGCAGATATCCTCCCATCCGGAAGCGTAATCAAATTTGATATGAGGCAACACCTGATCCAGGAAATGCTCCACCATCCGGCAGCTGGTTTCCACCATATCCTCCACCATCTCAGGATAATCCATGCAGGCATATACCAGCCCTTCCATGGTCATCAGATCCCGGATCCTGCCAATCATGGAACCGCAGTGAACCCCCAGAGGATAATCCCGGTCGTCAGGATGGGCGCGCTTGAGAGCCTCGATATCCACGATCCGGGCAGGATCATCAATCCGAAGCCGCTCCCGCTTGATTTTTTCCCAATCCTCCGGTGTTTCAATGGGTGATTTGATGTAATGGGGAATAGAGGAATGATTCCTGGATACCTCCGCCAGCAGCCCGTCAGTATTCTGGATCAGCAGCTTATCCCCTCGCGCTTCCAGCACCTTCTCTTCAAACAACGGCCAGATCCACACGTTGCCGCTTATCCCGGCCATGGGATCGAAGCTGAAAAAGCGATCCGCCTCTTCATTATTGGTAATGCCATTTTCCGCAAACATACGCCACTGGCTGAAATTCTCGTCCCAATAACCAAATTCCATATTGAAGCAGCGATCCACCGTCTGATAATGCATCTGCCGATGAAAGCGTTCCCGGGGCGTCATGCGTCCTTGCCAAGCATCGCGGATTTTTTTCATGCTTATTCTCCTCTTCATCCCAATTCA
This sequence comes from Clostridiales bacterium, assembly GCA_015056265.1. Taxonomy (GTDB): domain Bacteria; phylum Bacillota; class Clostridia; order Christensenellales; family Aristaeellaceae; genus RUG563. The sequence continues at coordinate 3,593 of SVGR01000141.1, read as the reverse complement.
CTCATTGGGAGGATCCTATTTCCTTTTTTCACCACAAAAAAATCAGTTCAAACGTTTTTTCCCCTTCACATTATAGCAAGAGACGATTTCTTTTACAAGGCATGAGAAAAGTATAACACACAAAAAACGGAGGGCATACCGCCGCTCCGCTTGGGTTTTCAAACGTCAGAATTTATGCTTCTTCAAACATCATGGCCTCGATATAGCGGTTGGAAAACTCTGCATTGCCATCCAGCCGCACATGCCGGGCCATAGCGCCCAGCGCCTCCGCCTTTGCATCCAAGCCCGTATCCATCAGCATCAGGGCTGCCCCATCCAAAGCGCCGTTGCCGATCACTTGCACCTTATCCGCCAGCGCTTCCGGAATCAGACCAATCTTCACGGCACTGGCCAGATTCAGATGGCTGCCAAAGCCGCCGGCCAGATACAGCCGGTCCACCTTCTCCGCCGGGCAGCCTGCCGCAGACAGCACACACTGAATGCCGGCGCAGATAGCCGCTTTGGCCAATTGCAGGGCACGAATATCCGGCGGAGTCAGGCAAACGCCATCCCGCAGGGGAAAATCGTCCTCCAGAAAGCCGGTTTCATCCAATTCTTCCGTTTCCAGCATAGCAGCCACCGCATCGATCAGGCCGCTGCCGCACAGGCCCACCGCTTTCCCCTCCCCAATGGTGTGGCAATCCAGTTCGCCATCCCGGACGTTTACCCGGTCAATGGCACCCGGCACGCTGCCACACCCATAGCGGATGCCTGCCCCTTCAAAGGCCGGCCCCGCTGCGGTAGAGGCGATATATAATTTCCCCTCATGCCACAGGGCCAATTCCCCATTGGTGCCCACGTCGCAAAGCAGCGCCGTTTCCTGCCGGTCGGTCATGCCGCAGGCAAGCAGGGCACAGGTGGTATCCGCCCCGATAAAGGCATGCAGGCACCGGGGAAGGCAGGCGGGACGGGACAGCACCTGCTCCACCCGACCGAAAAGGCAATCCGCCAGAAAGGGGGCATGGGACAGGGCTTCCGGATTCCGGCCGGTGAGCAGATACAGCATGGTAGTATTGCCGGTGATTACCAGGGCGTCCACATGGCTGAAACTCACCTGGGCCTGGGCGCAGACAGCGGCAAGCAAGGCGCCGATGGCATCCTGCACCTGGGATTGGAGATGCTCTCCCCTGCCCTGCAGGGCCGCTTCCATCCGGCCCACCACATCAGCGGCCACGGTTCCCTGGGGATTGGGCATACCGGCCCCTCCCAGAAAACGGCCCGTTTTCAGATCAAAAAGCTGCAGTGCCAAGGTGGTGGTACCGATATCCACCGCCGCCCCCAGCCGGCCCGGCATGGGAGCATGTGACGTCAAATCCGCCGTTTTTCCCCCGGCAATCTGGGTCATCGCGAGGGGCAGAGGCAGCGTCACTTCCCCATCCCCCTCCATCACCGCCTGACAGCACAAACGCACCCCCAGCCTTTCTTCCGCCAAAGTGGGGGCAGAGGCATGGCCAGACAGCACCACGGCGCACTTGCCGCAGGTGCCTCGGCCGCCGCAGGGCTGGGCCAGGGATACCCCTGCCTTTTCCAGCAGGGTTGATAAGGGCGTGGGCTCTTCAAAAGGAACGGTCAAAAGCTGATGGCCCAGATGAATGGTAAGCTGCGCCATATTCCCTCCGTCAGAACAGCACAATGCCAAAATAGGTCACTGTGTTTTGTCCGTTGATGTATTTGAGCGCCGTGGGTTTTACGGTCTGATATACGTCAATGCCGTAGCCCTCCATGGGAGGCAGCGCCTTATCCGGGAAGCGGCAGGGCTGATCATCCAGGATGGCGCATCTTTCGCACAGATGGCAACCGCCGCAGGAAAGATGCCGATGCCGCCCCAGCAGGGGCTTTACCGCATCGTTCACATTCTGGCTTACCTGGGCATGCTTTACAGAAGCCTCTCCCATCCCCTCGATATCGAAGCTATCCTCGATTTCGTAAATGGTCTGGTACAAAAGACCCTTTTCAAAGCTGCGCAGCTCATCCATCAGGGCATGGATTTCCCCGATATGGGGGGGACACATCCAGCACTTGCCGTATTTCCCGCACCCATTGCCGGCGCAGATATCCCGAAAAGTGGTGGAAAGCACGATATCCTTCACGTCGATGACGGCGGCTTTTGCCGCGCCGCACCGGATAGCCAAGCCCATCAGTTCGTCATTCGTCATCATTCTGTCTCCTAAAACGGGCAGCCGCATGGGCCGCCCGCTTGATCCGCCATCCATCCATTCCGATATGACAGCGATAGATTTGATATTTTCAAGGGATATGCCGCCGGCATGAAAAAAGCCGATGGGAACCGTCGCCTTTTCTTGGGGACGCTGTTTCCCACTTTATCTTTTCCCGCCTGCAGCGCCGGATTTTATCCGTTCACCGCCGCAAAGAAGGCGTGAATATTATCCCATTTGGCATGGGCGGGAATATCGCAGCCAGAAGAAGGCACGAAATTCTCATATCCGCCGCAGGCGGCCAGCAGCGCCTTGGTCTTTTCCGTGATGGATTCCACAGTGCCGCCGGCAAATTCGCCGGCCGGATCGATATTGCCCATCACCAGGATATCGGCAGGGGTGTGCTTCATGATTTCGCCCATATCCACCGCATTGCCGAAATGATAGGCCGCAGCGCCTTGAGCATAAATCTGATCCAGCATCTGGGGCACACTATTGCCGCAGTTATGATAAATGAGGGCGAAGTTTTCGTCCTGAAGGGCCTGAATAATCCGCTGCACATAGGGCACGGAGAATTCTTCCGCCATATCAGGATTGAGCAGCCCGGCCAGCGGTTCCGCCATCACAATGCCGTCAGCGCCGGCATCCTTCATGGCCTGGCCGTAAGCGATCAGATATTCGGTGGCTTTTTCCAGCACCACATGCACGGTTTCCGGCTCATCAAAGCACAGATACATGATTTCCGTCACGTCCATCAGACGGCCAGCCAGAGAATAGGGGCCGATAATGCCAGCCAGCACAGGCTTATCCGTGATTTTCTGCTTGGCGCTGCGGACAGCCTCCACGCAAAGCATGGCGCGGCCCTGGTCCAATGCGGGCACGGCCAGATCATTGGCCTCATCCTCATCGGATACCAACTGACCGATTACTGCGGGAACCTCATCTTCCGTAAAGCGCACCTTGGCGCCGAAGGCCTCCGCCTCCACGCTCAGATCCATCAGGCTGACAGAGGCAATGGTGGGGGTTTCACGGGCAACGATTTCCATGGCCTGGGCCTGCAGATCAGCAGATTTGACCAGCGTTTCCACAGAAACGCCCAGCTTCTGGGCGGCAGGAAAGGAAAGAATGGGCATGGCCTTTTTCTGGCCTGCCTTGGCAGCATCCCACAGCAACTGGCGGATGTTCATGGGCAATCCTCCTTACGCCTGGCAGAAAGCAGCGGCCTGATCTGCGCAGGAAGCGGCATCGGGGGTGTAGGCGTCAGCGCCAATTTCCTTGCAGAAGGAATCGGTCACAGGGGCGCCGCCCACCATGATCTTCACCTTTTCGCGGATGCCGGCAGCTTCAGCAGCCTTCACCACTTCTTCCATCACCTGCATGGTGGTGGTGAGCAGGGCG
>SVGR01000140.1 GCA_015056265.1 Clostridiales bacterium | reverse complement strand
TAAGCAGCCCGGGGATTTGTGGCAGAAATTTGCCGGGCTCAGGGCGCTGTACGGCTACACCATGGCCCATCCGGGAAAAAAATTACTTTTCATGGGCGGAGAATTCGGCCAGTTTTCCGAATGGAAGGACAAGGAAGAACTGGACTGGTTCCTGCTGGTGTATCAGCGGCATCCCGAAGTGCAAAAATGTGTGCGTCGGCTCAATCAGCTTTACCGGGATATGCCCGCCCTTCATCAAATCGACGATAGCTGGGAGGGCTTTACTTGGCTGTCCGCCAACGACCGGGATCGCAGCATCGTGGCCTTCCTCCGCAGTGCTCCCCGCCGGGCCGGTGTGGCATGCCTGACCAATTTCACCCCGGCAACCTACGGCCAGTACCGCATCGGCCTGCCCTACAAATGCGAACTGACGGAAATCTTTAATTCGGACCGGGAGGAATTTGCCGGAAGCAATCAATACAATGCTTTTCCCATCCGGGCGGAGAAAATTCCTTTTGAGGAACATCCCTATTCCTGTCTGGTATGCGTTCCGCCTCTGGCCACCGTTTATTTCAAAGTGAAAAAAATGTAAATTCTGGTTAAATGATGTGAAAATTGGGAAATTTTCGTCCAAATAAAGGAATTGCACAAAAAGTGTCGAATAGAATATAAGTCTGGAAAAAAACGGGCTTTTTTGCTGCGGAAAGAGCAAAAAGTTCATAATAATTAAGGAGGTAACTCAACCATGCTTCGCAAAAAGCGCTGTGTGGCCATGCTGCTTGCCGGCGGACAGGGAACCCGCTTGGGCGTGCTGACCCGTGCCATGGCCAAGCCTGCCGTGCCTTACGGCGGCAAATACCGCATCATCGATTTTCCTTTGTCCAATTGCTCCAATTCGGGCATTGATGTGGTGGGCGTGCTCACCCAGTTCCAGCCCCTGGAGCTCAATGCCTATATAGCCAGCGGCGCTCCCTGGGATCTGGACCTGGTGTCCGGCGGCGTATTTGTGCTGCCGCCCTATCAGACGGGCAAGCAGGGCGAATGGTATAAAGGCACTGCCAACGCCATTTACCAGAATCTGGCCTTCATTTCTCAGTATAATCCCGATTATGTGCTGATTCTTTCGGGCGATCACATTTACAAGATGGATTATGCCGCCATGGTGGCCTATCATGAAAAGAACGGTGCGGATGTGACCATCGCCGTGCGTCAGGTGCCTTGGGAAGAAGCCAGCCGCTTTGGCATCATGAACACCGATGAAACGGGCCGCATTGTGGAATTTGAGGAAAAGCCCAAGAATCCCAAATCCAATAACGCTTCCATGGGCGTGTATGTATTCAGTTGGGAGAAACTGAGGGATTACCTGATGGATGATGAAAGGGATCCCGCATCCTCCAATGACTTTGGCAAGAATATCATCCCTGCTATGCTGGCGGACGGTCAGAAGATGGTGGCCTATTCCTTCAATGATTATTGGAAGGATGTGGGCACCATTGAAAGCCTGTGGGAGGCCAATATGGATCTGCTGGCGGAGCAGCCGGAAATTGATCTGCATGATAAAAAATTCCGCATTTATGCACGCACGCCCGGCCTGCCACCCCAGTATATCGCCGCCGAGGCCAAGGTGGACAACTGCCTGGTAACGGAAGGATGCGAAATCGTGGGTGAAATTACCCACTCCATTCTGTCTTTCGGGGCCCGGGTGGAAGCAGGCGCCCAGGTAATCGACAGCGTGATCATGCCTGGGGCGGTCATCAAGAAGGGCGCAGTGGTGCGCCGGGCCATCGTGGGCGAAAATGCTGTTGTATCTGAAGATGCCTGCGTGGGCGAAGAGACCGGGCTGATCGCCGTGGTAGGTCAGGGCGCTGTGGTGCCGGAAAAGGCCTGGGTCAAGGCCGGCGAACAATTTGCCTGATGGCAGAAGGGGGATAAAACCGTGAAAAGTATCATGGGTATTTTATATACTGGCGAACGGGATGAACAGCTGCGGGAGCTGACGGTGAGCCGTGCGGTGGCCGCCGTGCCGTTAGCTGCCCGGTATCGGCTGATCGATTTTCCGCTTTCCTGTATGGTGGCAAGCGGCATCCGCAATGTGGGCGTCATTGCCCAGCGTAACTACAACAGCCTGATGGACCATTTGGGATCGGGCAGAGAATGGGATCTGCACGGCAAGCGCAGCGGCCTGGTGATGCTGCCGCCTTTTCTGACAAAGGAAAGCGCGGGGGTATATTCTGGCTTCCTGGATGCGCTTCATTCCAATCTGCATTATCTCAGGCGCAGCAAGGAGCGCTATGTGGTGTGTACCGACACGCATATGCTTTATTCTGCCCGGTATGACGACATGGTGGCGGCCCATGAGGCTTCCGGCGCCGACATCACCCTCATGTATTCCCGGGATCCGCAGGCCCGCCGCAACGGCTTTGGCCGGTATCTGCAGGTGGATGGGGAAAATCGGGTAACAGATCTGGAAATTGATCCCACCATTCCCCGGCTGCCCTGCACCTATGTGGAAAGCTTCTGTATCCGCAGGGAACTGCTGATTCATTTGGTGGATCAGGCCATTTCCCGCTCTCAGTATCATTTCTTCCGGGATCTGCTGATTGCCGCCATTCGTGAAAATACCCTGGATATCCGGGGTTTTGAAATTCCCGGCCGGGTATGGCCGCTGGATTCTGTACAGGCTTATTTCAATTGCTCCATGGATCTGCTCAACAGCGATACCCGCAAGGCCCTCTTTCCCGAGGACAGGCCCGTGCTCACCAAACTGCGGGATGAAATGCCTACCAAGTATGTTTCCGGCTGCCAGGTAAAGAATTCCCTGATTGCCGATGGCTGCATCGTGGAGGGCACTGTGGAAAACAGCATACTCTTCCGGGGTGTACGGGTGGAAAAAGGCGCTGTGGTGAAGAACAGCATTATCATGCAGGATGGCTATGTGCATAAGGATGCGGAATTGCTTCATTGCATTCTGGATAAGCAGACCACCGTGCAGGAAGGGCAGACCATTATCGGTCCCCGCAGTTATCCCGTGGTGGTAGCGAAAAACCAGATTGTTTAAGGGATGCGAAGCTTGACCGCAAATCCATCCGGTTTCGGGGCTTTTTATTGCCCGCCGCTGGAGGGATTTGCGGTTTCAGGCTGCATCATGCATGAGAAATCAGGGCTTATTTATTCGTATAATTGGGCGTGCTTTGGCACACCATGAAAGTCGGAGGTGACGGCTACCATGAAAATTTTGTTTACGGCATCCGAATGCGTTCCCTTCTGCAAGACGGGGGGCCTGGCGGATGTGGTGGGCGCTTTGGCACCGGTTTTGGCAAAGAAAGGGCATGACGTGAGGGTAATGGTGCCCCTTTACAGCGCCATTCCCCATGATTATGTGCAGAAAATGCGCCATGTGCTGGATTTTGAGGTGAATCTGGGTTGGCGTCAGCAGTATTGCGGGATTGAGGCCCTGGAACAGGACGGGGTTACCTACTATTTTGTGGATAATAAGTATTACTTTGGCCGCAGCTATATTTACGGTATGGGCGGGGACGAGCATGAACGGTTCGGCTTTTTCTGCCGGGCGTGCCTGAATGCCCTGCCGCTGGTGGATTTTCAGCCCCAGGTGCTTCATGCCCACGATTGGCAGAGCGGCATGATTCCTGCCCTGCTGAAGATTCAGTATGCCCATCTGCCCTTCTTCGCCCCCATCAAGACGGTATTCACCATTCATAATCTGCAGTATCAGGGCATCTTCGGCATTCCTGATGTGCAGGATATTCTGGGCCTGGACGGCAGTCTGTTCACTAATGATAAGCTGGAGTGCTTCGGCTGCGCCAATTTTATGAAGGCTGCATTGGTTTATTCCGATGAAATCACCACCGTCAGCCCCTCCTATGCCGAAGAAATCCAGACAGCTTACTACGGCGAGCGGATGGATGGGCTGCTTCGTGCCCGGCAGGATCACCTTTCCGGCGTGCTCAACGGCATTGACGTGACGGAATATGATCCCGAAAATGATCCCCTGATTCCCGCCCGATATACGGTGGATGCCATTTCCGGAAAGGCTGAATGCAAGCGGCAGCTGCAAAAGGAACTGGGCCTGGAAGAAAAGCCGGATACTCCCATCGTGGCCATTATCAGCCGTCTGAGTAATCAGAAGGGCCTGGATCTGATCGACAGGGTTATTGGTGAAATCATGGAAGAGGATCTGCAGCTGGTGGTGCTGGGCATGGGCGACGCCAAGTATGTGGATCTGTTCAGCTGGACAGAGCAGCGCTATCCCGGAAGGGTGGCTGCCCGGTTCCGGATGGATGGGGCACTTGCCCACCGCATTTATGCCGGGGCAGATATGTTCCTTATGCCCTCCCAGTTTGAGCCCTGCGGTCTGTCCCAGATGATTGCCCTGCGCTACGGCACGCTGCCCATCGTCCGCGAGACCGGCGGTCTGCGGGATACAGTGCTTTCCTATAATGATGCCA
>SVGR01000139.1 GCA_015056265.1 Clostridiales bacterium | reverse complement strand
TCAATACGGCAGGCCTGGGCCAGCTTCAGATTGGTCTTTGCATCCGGGGTTTTGGGATCGCCGGACAGCCAGATTTCCGGATAGCCGCCCCGCATTTGGAACAGCCGGGCCGCTGCCAGCCCATCCCCGCCATTATTACCGGTACCGCAAAGAAAGACCACCCTTTTCCCGACGCAGCCGCCCAATTCCTTTTCCAGCGCATCCACCACTTTCATGGCGGCATGCTCCATAAGCAGTATGCTGGGCATCCCCGCGTCAAAGGCCAATTGCTCTGTTTTCCGCATGTCATCCGGCGTGAGCAAATGCTGAAAAATAATGGGGAAGCTTTTACTTTTTTGAATCTTTTTTCTCAAAATCCGTTTCCTTTCTGAATTTAACAGCTATTTCACAGCCGGCGCCGCTATACGTTACTGCTGATATCCTTTAGTGCTTCGCAGTATGCTTTGTGCTTCACTTGCGCACGCTTCGCCTCTTCTAAATGTATGTTCCTCTTATGCATCCCTTCGGGCTAAAACGAGAAGCTGCAGTGCATTCCACTCCTCACGCTTCACCGGTAAACCCGATATTTATTGCAACCCAAAGAAATTCGGTATCGGTTTTCTTTGGATGGGAGCGGGAAGGCCTTTCTTTTGCAAAAGAAAGGCCTTCCCGCAAAACTCTTCCTCCATCACTTGGCATCCCGTTCCGCGATGGCGATGGCTGCAGCCATGCCGCCGTCGTGGGAGATGGAAAGGTGCAGGGCGGTGATATTCCGCTGCGCCGCATGAAGGGCGTAATCCCCCCGCAGTTCATAATAGGGCGCCCCATTTTTATCATGCAGAATGCAGATATCCTGCAGATTGGTGCTGGTAAACCCGGTGCCCAAAGCTTTTACCAGCGCCTCCTTGGCGGCGTAGATGCCCGCCATGGTGTCGGCGGCCCGCTTGCCTTTATTTTCGATATATTCCTGCTCTTCCTGGCTGAAGTACCGCCCCAGAAAACGGCCGTCCACCAGCAGCTTTTCCATCCGTGCAATTTCGCACAGATCGAGCCCTACGCCCACGATCATTGCTTGGCAAAAAGCAGGGCGTTGGCAATGGCCCTGGCCGTCACTTCTGCGGCGGCGGCGCATAATTTAACAAAATTCACTTCAGAATGCACCCGGCCGGTGCCCAGGGCAAACATGGTATCCCCGTCCATCTGGGTATGCACGGGGCGGATGGTGCGTGCCAGACCATCGTGGCTGACGTCTGCCAGGCGGTTGGCCTGTTCTTTGGTCAGCTTGCAGTCCACCGCCACCACGCCGATGGTGGTGTTGCTGCCGGGGGCGGGAATGCGGATCTGCTGGGGAGCGGGGGCGTGGCCATAGAGCAGCCCTTCCGCAGGCACTTTCGTGCCGTCGGGCATGCGGGCGCAGCCCAGCACCTCCCCGGTTTCGGGATGATATACGTCGCCCACCGCATTCACCGCCACAATGGCACCCACGGTAACGCCCTCGGGCAGGGTAATAGAGGCGGAGCCGATGCCGCTTTCCTGGGGAATGGCCCCGGGGATCAGCTTGCCTACAGTGGCCCCGGCCCCGGCGCCAACTTTGCCCTGGGCCATGCTCTTATCGGCGGCCATGCATGCGCTGCGGCCCATGGCGGCATCTGGACGGATGTGGGGATCGCCCACATTCAGATCGAATAATACCGCAGCGGGAACGATGGGCACCCGAACCGTGCCCATATCCATGCCGCAATCCATCTGCTCCAGATAGCGCATCACGCCGCCGGCGGCGTCCAGGCCGAAGGCGCTGCCGCCGGAGAGCACGACGGCGTTTACATTCTCTACCAGATTGCCGGGGCGGAGCAGATCTGTTTCCCGGGTGCCGGGGGCGGCGCCCCGGACGGATACGCCGCCGATGGCCCCCTCCTTCCGGCATAAAATCACGGTGCATCCCGTTTTTCCGCTGGCGCTTTGGGCATGGCCCACCCGGATGCCGTGGACGTGGGTGATATCCCCTGCATAAAATTTTGCCATTGTAATAACCCTTTCTTAAATACTCTTCCAGTATTCCTTTTTTAACCGATAGGCCAGATAACCGTTTTCTGTCAGTTCCTGCAGGCTTCTTTCCTTCTGCAGTACTCGGCCGCCGTAACGGGTGGCTTCCAGGGAGCGGATGATTCCTTCCTCTGCAAAACCATCAAAGAATAGCACATGATTGCCTGCCTTCAGCAGGATATCCCCCGGCTGCAGATCGGATACGGCCACATAATCGCACAGGGCCGCCAGATCCCTTGTGGAATGCTTCTTGGGAAGATGCCAGCAGACGGAGATCAGCCCGGAGCAATCCATGCCCACGCAGTCCCGACTGATGACGTTGGGACGTTCTTCGGGCACGTTCCCAGCAAATTTGCCTGCTTCCAGCCCCTCCAGGAACTGCTTTTCATCGCTCCAGCCGCCCCAGCAATAGGGCATGCCCAGGTTTTCTTCTCCGGTTTTCCACCAGGCGCAGGGATATTGGCAGTTAGTATAATCGCTGTCCGGCGTGTCCACCCGGTACCCCTGGCTATCCTCCCCATGAAAGCGATTCTTTTCTTCTCCTTGCCAGGGCATGTTTGCGAAGAACCGGGCATGGCGCAGCACCCGATCGCCTAGGGAGGCATCCATTTTTTCGTCCAGCCAGGCGATGAGATCGGCGGTCACCTGATCCCGGTTGGTTTCATTGAATAATTCATGCCGGGCGTCAGGATAGAGCTTTACCGTCACATCATGGATGCCGGCGGTTCTGAACTGCGCCGCCACCTTTTTTACGCCCTTTCCCATCTGGCCTACGGGATCCCGATCGCCGGACAGAAAATAGACAGGCAGCCGGTCCGGTATGGCCAGCAGCCGTTTTTCGCTGGTAAGGGCCGTCAGTCCGCCGAAGAAATCGGCAAAGGCCCGGCCGGTGAAGGTGAAGCCGCAGCAGGGATCGGCGATATATTTGTCCACCTCTTCTTCATCCCGGGACAGCCAGTCAAAGCCGGTGCGGGCGGGGCGGAAGGGCTTATTATTCCCGGAAAAGGCGATGCCGTCCACCAGCTTGGCGGGCTTTTTCCGGGGGCTGATGCTTGCAAGCAGTCGCCCCGCCGTGCACAAAGCCTTTGGGTAAAAGCCGGTTCCGGACAGGATCAGTCCATCCAATTCATCCCCCCAGCGCAGGGCATATTCCCGGGCAGCAAAGCTGCCCATGGAATGGCCCAGCAGATACAGGGCCAGCCAGGGATATTCCTTTTTGATGGATAAGGATACCTCATGGGCGGCGTTCAGCACCGCATCCCAGCCTTTTTCATCAGCGAAATAGCCAGGATATTCTGCCTTCGGGCCGTGACCGGGATGATTATGTCCCACCACAAGATAGCCTGCTTGATTGAGGGCCATGGCCAGCCGTTCATAACGGCCGATATGCTCCGCCATGCCGTGGAGCAATTGAATGGCGGCCCGGGGTGTTTCTTTCGGCCGCCAGATAGTATATTCCATGCTGCCGCTCCTTTCCAACTTTGTGTGCTTAACGGTGAAGTATTGATATCTTTCTTGGAAGGGCGCGGGGGAACCGTTCTTTGGTTTCAAAGAACGGTTCCCCCGCAAAACTTATGCATCAGCCCTGATACAGGCCAACCTTTTTATATACTTTCCGAAGGGTCTTCTGGGCCAGATACTGGGCCCGCTCCGCATTGCGCTTAAGAATGGCGGCCAGGCCGTCCTTATCGGCGATGATTTCGTTATACTTGGCCTGGATCGGGGTGAGCTCCCCGATGACGGCCTCGGTTACCGCTTCTTTCAATGCGCCGTAGCCCAGGCCCTGGAGGGAGGCTACCGTTTCATCCATGGTTTCATTCTTCAGTACAGATAAAATGGTGAGCAGGTTGGAAACGCCGGGCTTATTCTCCGGATCGAAGCGGATTTCCCCATCGCTGTCGGTGACGGCACGCTTGAGCTTCCTTCGGATATCCTCGGGCTTATCCAGCACAGCAATGAAGGTATCTTCGGGATCGGATTTGCTCATTTTTTTGGTGGGCTCGGCCAGGCTCATGATCTTGGCGGTAGCCTTGGAGATATAGGGCTCGGGAATCTGGAACACATCGCCGTAAATGCTGTTGAAGCGCTGGGCGATATCCCGGCAGATCTCCACGTGCTGCTTCTGATCCACGCCCACGGGCACGATATTGGTCTGATACAGAAGAATATCGGAGGCCATAAGCACGGGATAGGTGAACAGGCCCGCATTGATATTATCTGCATGCTTTTGGGATTTATCCTTAAACTGAGTCATGCGGCTGAGCTCGCCCATATAGGTGTAGCAATTGAGCACCCAGGCCAGCTCCGCATGGGCGGGCACATGGCTCTGGCAGTAGATAATATTCTCATCCGGATCCAAACCGCAGGCAATATAGATGGCGGCCAGGGAAGCAGTGCGCTTGCGAAGATCAGCAGGATTCTGACGCACGGTGAGGGTGTGCAGATCGGCCATGCAATAGAGGCAATCGGCATTGTCAAAGCTGGTGAAATTCCGAAGGGCGCCCAGATAATTGCCCAGGGTAATATTGCCGGAGGGCTGAATGCCCGAAAATACTAC
>SVGR01000012.1 GCA_015056265.1 Clostridiales bacterium | reverse complement strand
GTGGTATCATTCCAGGTGCTGAAGGGCTGGGAATCCCACACGTCGTCGCCGGTGCTGTCGGTGCCAAAGCAGATGGAGAACAGCCGGGACTGAGCGGAATGGGCCAGGATCTTGGCGGCCTCCACGCCCACATCCTTTACGTCTTCCTTGGTGGTGCTGCTGCCGCCGCCCCGGGTGCCCAGGATGGTGCTGGCGGAGGCGTTATCGCCGTTAACATAATAGGTAGGGGTACCGTCGGTCAGCAGGATGGTGTACAGATAATTGATGCCCTCCAGCGCCCGGCCGCTGGCCGTATTGGCGGCGATCATATTATCGGCCAGCATCAGGCCGCCCTCGATATTGGTTCCGCCAGGGTCGGTGTTGTTATTGCCGAAGCTTACGCCGGCGTTGGCAACGGTGATATTCTTGATGGCCAGCTCCATGGCCAGCATGCCGCTTGCAGTGGCCACATCGATGTATTCGGTGCGGGCGGCGGCATGGGAGCCGAAAGTGATCAGGGCGGCATAGCGCTTATCCCCTTCTTCGGCGCCGGTTTCATTGGCGAACTGGTTGATAAATTCCAGGGCGGCGGCCTGGGCCTGGCTCAGGCGGGATTCATAGTCATGCAGGGCAGGGATCGTCGTCTGGGTATGATTCCTGAAATAGCGGCGACAGTTTTCGCAGCGGCCATAATTATCGCCCTCGTAATAGGTGTCCCCGGTGGGGCACTTATAGCCCATGCCGCCATGGTTGATATGGCTGGCCTCCTGGCCGCAGTGATAGCAATCGTCCATGGAATTGGATACGTCAACAACAAGGGTAACGGCAGCATCGGGGGTATCGGAGGAAAGCTCCTCAATCCGCTCGGTGGTGCGCACCTGCAGCGTGACCAGAAATTCATTCTCAATGGGGTTGCCGCTGGCATCCAGCCTTTGCTCAGCCCATTTCTTCATTTCCACCACGGCATCCCCGGAAAGAGACGCAGCATTATAAAGCCGATTCCCGGCGGCGTCATAATAATAGGTTACGCCTTCCTGAGAAACAGCCACCTGGTTAACCGCCGCAGCCCCGGCAGGAGAGAGGGCCGCCAGCATCGCCAATACCAGGAACAGGGAAATGAGAATGTGCTTCTTTGTCACAGTAATTCGCCTCCGGGCAAGAAAAATATACGGAACGGATGGTATACCATCTGTATAGATAGAAATATCACACCATACCAAGTATATTATAATATTATTAAGTTTTTTGTCGAGACAGAAACTGGGAATAATCTTCTTATTTTATATATTTAATTTTTTCTTAATATTTGCGCAATAGGTGCGCAATTTTCCCCATCCTGCAGCCGGCACTTCCCTTTTCCGCCGCCAACGTCTTCCCCGCCATACATCATCCGGATCTCTGCATCTGTCCAGGGAAAAAGCAATCCCCAATGCAAAACCAAATGAAGCGAATTGCCTGACCCGATAAGTATGAAGATGCAAAGGCGGAAATCCTGGAAATTTATCATGAAAACAAGGAAGATGCGGATATCGCCGGATCGCGTTGGAACTACACAACGCAAGGGCAAAAAAATCGCCCGTGCGCCGGGCATGACCGATACAGAATACCGCCGCACGCCGGTAAAGCTGCGTGCCCGGATCCGCATCATCAAAAATCATCTACGCAGAAAGGATTATGCCTTTGTTACTTCCGCCCAGTTTTCCAAGGCCATGTACAAATATCGGGCCGCTTTCATGCGCAATAACGCCGAGCGCTGCGCTGCGTTCATGAAGCAAGTGAAAAAGGGCGAAACCTCCGCACAACATTGGGGGGGTCTCTCCCGCACTGTCATCCCGGTTTTATCAATTGTCAGTGTTCCCCGCCGCCCTTCTCAGTCGGTCGAAAATCAGATCATAGCTTGCGATTTCCATGCCACGGATGAGCTTCATGGGGACCGCCCGCCGTTTTAAAGATGATAGCGCCCCCCGCCCCCAAGCCGCCTTCGTCCCCACGCGGGACGGGAAGATCTGGTACATTGGCGATCACCGGTCCGGCCAGGGATCCTTCAGCTTCACCCATATCGCACTGAAAATCCAGTTCGACGAAAACGGCCATCCTTTCATCGAGTATACCGACGAACCGACGCTGTTCAATTGACGGATTTTTTTACATGCTCCATACAAAAAAGCAGCCCGATCGGACTGCTTTTTTTGCATCGTTTCTTGTGCGGCGCGCATCCTTTGCACACCGTCTCACCGGTTCAGCGTTTCTTCCCCAATGCGGCGAACCATTTCGGCAAATGCCCGGCCTTCTTCCGCGGTTTTTCCGGTATATTGGGCCAGGGCCAGCCCGTCCGCCAGCAGCGCCCTCCACAGTGCTTCATCCGGCTCCTGCCCCTTGCCCTCAAAGATGGAGCCTTGGTGAATGATGGGCTCGCCAAAGAGCAGAATGCCCTGCTCTGCCGTAATGCGGCGGAATTCAATCAGGTCTTCTCTGGTTCTGGCCATGCCGCGCATGATTCGGATATCCATGGAACGGGGCTTGCAGGCCAGACAGGATTCAATAAACCGGGGGAAATAGGGGCCGCAGGTGTGCAAATGGCCGGGCCCATAGTGATCAAACAGCTTGCGGTTATAAGGGGCGCAAAATTCCTGATACAGTTCCGGCGTAATGACGGACACATAATCATCCCACATGATGATGCCCCCATGGTCGGGAATGGGATTATTGCGGTTGACGGCCAGCAAATCCTTGCCGATCCATTTTTCCATGGCATTCAGCACCTCAATGATGGCCCGGGTCATGTGATCCATCAATGTATGCACCAATTCCGGCTCATCATACATAGCCATCATCAGTTCCTCATTGGGCAGCAGCTTGGTGGCCGTGCCGTAAGGGGATTGATAATCGCATACCGCCACCGGGATTTCCCCATCCGTTGCCTCCACACACATGGTGACAAAATGCTTCAGCTTTTTTCCCCATTCGCTGTCTTCAATGTCCGGATGCTCAGCCAGCCGATCAATCTCTTCAATGGACTGCAGAAAGCGGCCCTCCACAAAGGGCGGGTTATTTTCCACAATCAGTTGCTTTGCGCCAAACATGGAGGCCAGGATGCCCTCGCCCATGTAGGAAGGATCAAAACAAGGCAGATAATCGCAATCCGGAAAGGTATCAAACTGATACTGCATGGCTGCAATCTGGCCTTCTACCGCCTTTTCCGTATCCCGGCACATCTGCCCAAAGGTATAGGGATTGCCCTGGCGGGTGCCATCCTTGGCCCGGACGGCATAAGTAAAAGGAAGCCGTTCAATTTTTTGCCCATCATACCAGCGCCGGCGCAAATCCCGTGCTTCCATCACCCGGCTTTTATCGTAATGCAGCTTCTTCATGCTCATTCTTCCTTTCAGACGTCATACAGCCTTACGCCCAATTCATGGCTGATCCGGCTGGGATAGCCGGGAGGCGGTGCCGGGAACGAAAGCACATCCTGATAATGGTTCAGGGCCAGGATCCGGCCGTCATTTTCCATCACCAGATCGATATCAATGGGATTCTCCCGATCAAACTGCAGTTCATCTGCCGCAAAACGCAACGCTCCATCCGCCCCCAGATCCCCGCGGAACGTATACACGCTTTCATTGCCCCGCTGGTGCATCAGCAGGCGGATCGTCACATTCTTGTATTCATGATCCGTATCATTTACGGCACAAATACCGTAGATGCCCTGGGGCCCGTAATGCAGGAAGACCGCCAGGGGCTGATTGCTTTCTTCCAGAGCCTGCACCCCTGCTTTGGGAAGTCCCCACCAGTCATAAACTCCATAGAAGCTCTGGGGACACATATCGCAGAACAAAAACTGCATATACCCTGCATTGGGCTGATATTTCTGGGCGCGGTAATGCTCAATATAATATTTGAGCAGCTGATACTGATACTTCTGGATTTTTTTCACCCGGGGCATCAGCGGCCTCAGCCGACGGTACAGCGGCGGGCATTTGCGCAGGCTGTGTTCGCAAGGGATTGCATCAAAGCCAAACTCGGTATTGAGTTTCTCCGTGGTGCCGTCGATCTGGGTATACAGCGTATTGTTGGTCAGGGCGCCCAGATAATTGTGGCTGTCGCCGCTGGTCAGATCCTCCGTGCAAAAGGATCCCTTAATGGCGGGGCGATCCGGATCCTCCAGGCATACCCGGCGGTACAGTTCCGGGCCGGGATTTACGGTCATGGCCCTGCCCAGCAAGGGGCCTGCCGGATCCTGCAGCCCCGGCTCATTCATGCAAATCCACGCAAAAATCGAGGCATAACGCTTCAGCCAGCGCACATTGTTCAGGAATACCTCAATAAACTGGGCGCAGAATGCATCACTGACGGGATGCATCCAATTGTATTCCGAATCCTGGATCACACCGATGCCGTAGCGGTCGCACAGGGCATAAAACTCCGGCAGCTCCACATGCACATGCACCCGCAGCGCATTGAAGCCCAGCCGGCGCATGGCGGCCAGATCCCGCTCGTACCGTTCCGGGCACATATTGGAAATGTAAGCATCCGGGAAATAGGAGGTGCCCCGCACATAGAAGGGCTTGCCGTTGAGCATGAACTGGGTTTTTTCCGTGGTACGGATCATTGCGATCCGGCGGAAACCATAGGGCCTGGAATACTGATCCAGGATTTCATCCTCCCGGCAGAGGGAAACGGTGACGTCATACAGCCAGGGGCCGCCCCTGTCCCAGGTATTCCAAAGGCGCAGGCCGCCCATCCTTTCCTGTACAGTCAATTCTTCTGCACCGGGGGGCAGCGGCAGCTGCTTGCTCAGCTTGATTTCGCCGGTCTGGGCGTCCTTGCACTGGATCCTCAGGGTCAAATCCCCGCCGTCCGCCGGAATGCAAGCAAATGCACATGCTGCATCCAGCAGGATATCATTGGTATCCGCCTCCACCGTATAGCGGATATCCGGCTCCCGTTCAAAACAGGCGTCGTCGCCCAGGGTGAGGATTACGTTGCCGTACAGGCCCACCGGGTTCACATCCCGCTGCACGAAGGTATCGGAATGCTCATAGGTGCCCTTGACCATATTGCGCTGCACCAGGAAGGTACGCCGGTCAATGCAGTCGCCGTCCACCTCTGTATCCCAGGGGGACCACACCTTCACCATCAGCAGGTTCTCCCCCGCCCGGAGGACGCTCGATACGTCATAGGTAAAGGGATCGGAATAGCCCTCATGCTCTCCCAGGAAAACACCGTTGAGCCATACCCGGCAGTAATAATCGGCATTGGTAAAGGTGAGCCGGGCGCGCCCGGGCACTTTCTCCAGTTGAATCGTGCGGCGATACCACCAGGGCGCCTGATTGAAATACCTCAGTTCTCTGCCAAAGTAGGGCTGATCCGCCAGCAGCAGCTGCAAATGGCGCAGAGACTCCAGCGGTTCCCATTCGGATAATTGGTTGGGGATATGGTTGTATTGGTCAAACGCTTCCCGATACATGCCCATCCGCTCGCCGGTATCGTGCACATCCTGCAAGATCAGCCAATCCTCATTCAGAAAAATCGTTTGTTTCAATTCCAGCCCACCTTTTCCATGCCGATAATTATTCAGATTTTATCCAAGAAAATAATACAGGAATATGTTTTTGATGTCAATAAGCGGGATACAGCTCGCTCAACAGCGCCAGATGCTCATAAATCTTATTGCCCATCAGGTAGCCGCAACCCATTTCAATGATTCTGCGCCAGTTTTCTTCGAAATCCGTCTCCCGGGCCAGGGTTTCGATATACAGTTTTCCGCCGGCTTCAGCCGCCAGCTGCGCTTTTTCCGCCCACTGGGCGTCGTGTTCCTTATCATATCCCCGCACACTGCCCCGCAGGCATACGGGCAGTTCCGCCGCCTGCAGATCAGCGATAGCCTTGCGGATCGGACCATGATCGCCGTAATCGGCGGGAACGACCCGGGCATTGGCAAAATAGAAAATCTGCTTTCCGCTGTCTGCCTTCACCTTTTCGGTGATTTCCCGGGCGCGGGCGGGAGAATACGTATAGGGGATCAGTACCGTTTCATAGGCGTCGGCCTTCTGAATCAGGGGATAAATATCACGATCCCAATCAAATTCATTGTGCTTATCCAGCGTCAGGAAAGCGCGGTCTTTGCACAGCAGAATCTGATCCATCAGCGTAGGCACCAGACAATTGGTTACCGTGCCGTCGGCAGCACGCAGCCGGAGGGCCCGGATTTGCTCAAACGTCCAATCGCAGATGCTGTCGCTTTCCGGGAAGCCGGGCTTGCCCAGATAGTTTTCTGCGTCGGTGGTGCGGCTTACGGTGGGATCGTGCATAATGATCGCCACGCCGTCCTTGGTCAGGTGAACGTCGGTTTCCACCATATCCGCCCCGGCCAGCAAGACGCTTTCCGTTCCTTCCAGGGAATTTTCGGGATACAGATTGTTGTTATCCCCACGATGGGCGCAAACCATCATACGGGAATTGAACTGATAGAACGTGCGTTTTTTCTCTTCAAAATCACACATGTCCGGCCGCACATTCAATTTCCCCAGCCAGAGGGGTTTGAAATCGTTCAGTCCGTATTCATTCCTGACCTGCTCCACTGTTGTATTCATAATATTCCTCCATGATATTGAGGAGGCAAAGGGCTTTCGCCCTTTGCCTCCTATAAAGTGACTTATTCGTATCAATTACTTCTTCAGGGCGTTGATGTAGCCTTCGTACACGCCGGTGTAGATGCGCACCATGGTGTCGATACCCAGCTTCTTCAGGTTGGCCTGGAAATCAGCCCATTCGGTTTCGTTGAGAGGACGCTGACCAACGATGAACTTAGCAACTTCGGTCTTGATGTAGTTGTTCAGAGCATCCTTGATATCGTCGATATCCATCTGGTCGTCATCATTCAGCCACACGATGGTGGGGAAGCCGGTGACCACATGGTCTTCATTGGCGGCATAGTTGGTCAGGTAATCCCAAGTGGTTTCTTCGGGAACAACAACGGGCATGTCGCACAGGACGTACTGAGCATTGATGGAGGTGTTGGCAGCCAGATGGATGTATTCCAGCGGGCCCATGCGGTTGCCGAAGCGCAGGTTAGCAGTGGGGTTGGCCACAGCGCCGTTCTTGGCATAGAAAGCGGACCAGCGGCCGTTACCGCCGTTTTCAACGGTAGCGGTATCGGGATCGAAGAAGCTCTGCTTTTCTTCGTTCCAGCTCCAGCCTTCATACATACCCAGGGTGTCTTCGCCGGCCATGGCGCTGCTGTGGATGTAGATGCCGCCTTCGTCGGTGTAGACCCAGTCAAACAGAGCGCAAGCGATTTCGGGATACTTGCAGCTGGTGCTGACGCACAGGTTACCAACGGTGATGGGGTTGGGGCCCTGGATGGCAGGGGTTTCATTCCACTTGCTGGTGAGGGGGTATACAGAGTGATAGGGCACGTAGTTACCTACGCCTTCCAGTTCGGGATGTTCAGTGCCGGTCATGAAGTAGGTGGCACGGTCACCGGTGTACAGGGTTTCGCCGGCGGCAAACTGGGCCTTCACGGCGTCCTGGCTCATGGTGAAGAATTCTTCGTTGATGATGCCGTCAGCGTAATACTGGTTCATCAGCTTCAGGAAGTCATAGTACTTATCTTCCATGACGGGGATAACCACTTTGCCGTCGGAGATGGCGGGGCTGTTGCCAACGGAGTTGCCCTTGGCCTGATTGACGAAGCCGAAGGCATTGAGGATGTAGGAGCGGGGATCCAGATAGCTTTCGGCGCCGCCCAGAGGAGTGCTGTCGGGGTTGGCTTCCTTGAAAGCGTAGAGCACAGCGGTCAGTTCATCCAGCGTCTTGGGCATTTCAAGGCCGTTTTCCTTCAGCCAGCCTTCCCACAGATAGCCCTGGTTCAGGGTCTGCAGAGAAGCGCTCATCAGGCGGGGCATGCAATAGATAGCGCCGCTGGGGGTGGTGATGGAGGCCTTCTTCTCAGGATAGATGGAGAAGATGTAGTTCAGGGCGGGCATGGTCTTTTCGTTGATGTAGGGGGTCAGATCCAGCAGCTGGCCTTCCAGATCGCCGTACTTCAGCATGGTAGCAGTGTTCATGTTGAAGCCCCAGAAAATGTCGGGCATATCATCTTGGTTCAGCATGAGCAGGGTCAGCTGTTCGGCAGCAGCGCTGGCGGGAATCATGGTCCATTCCAGGGTGATGCCGGTGTGCTTCTTGATGTAACGGGTGATCCAGGCATCATTCATGTCGCGGCCGTTGGTTTCGTTGTAAACAGCGGCAATCTTCAGGGTGATGTTCTGATCCTTGACATTGAATTTCTGGCCGCCTTCATAGTATACGTCCAGATATTCGGGCAGTTCCGCGGGAACCAGATCCTCCGCGAGGGTGGGGACAGCGGTCAGCACCAGGCAGACCAGCAGGAGCAGGGAAACGAGTTTCTTCATGGGGGTACTCCTTTCGCTTGGTAGATTAATCTCTAACGCGTCCAAACAACGCGTTATGAACAAAAATGAGATTGGCGCATCAGCCCTTGAGGGAACCGATCATTACGCCTTTGACGAAATACTTCTGCACGAAGGGGTAGGCCACCAGCAGCGGCGCGCAGGAAACGAAGATAAGCGCATATTTCATGGTCTGGGCCACACGGCTCATATGAATCAGCGATTCCATCAATTCCTGGTTTTCCGCTATATCTTCCGTCATCATGCTCAATGCATTTTGATTTAGCAGCAGGATATTCCTCAGCACAATCTGCAGCGGCGCCAGTTCCTGCTTGGTGACGTAGATCAAGGCATTGAAATAGGTGTTCCACCGGCCGGATGCGAAGAACAACACCAAGGTAGCCAGGATGGGCTTGGATAGCGGCAGCGCAATCCGGAAGAAAACGGTAAATTCGCTGGCGCCGTCGATTTCCGCGCTCTCGTAAATATCCCGGGGAATGGAGCTGGAGAAGAAGGTGCGGGCCACAATGGCGTAATACAGGGAGAGGGAACCCAGAACGATCAGGGTATAGGGCTTATTCAGCAGGCCGTAGGATTTCACCATCAGATAGGTGGGGGCCAGGCCGCCGCCGAAATACATGGGAATCAGGAAATACCATGCGAAGAATTTCTGGCCGGGCAGATTCTGCTTGCTGCGCACATAGCCCAGGGGCACCGTCAGGAACAGGGAGAACATCACGCCGCCCACCGTGTAGATCACCGTGTTCAGATAGCCGCGCCAGATGGTATCGCTTTTGAATACGTTTTCGTAGGATTCCAGCGAAAAGCCCTTGGGATAGAAAATCACTTCGCCGCTGGCAACCGCTTCCGGCTGAGAAACAGAGGCGATGATGGTGAAATACAGCGGATACAGCACGATCAGCAGTATCACCACCATGATGGTTACGTTAATGGCATCGAATATCTGATCAGCCCGTGTTTTGCGAATTTTGTTTTGCACAATCATCCCTCCTCACAGAACGGAAATATCCGATACCTTCTTGGAAATAAGGTTCACGCTGAGCATCAACACGATATTGATCACCGTATTGAACAGGGATATTGCGGCGGAATAGTCCAATTTACCGGAACGCAGACCCATTTCATATACGTAGGTGGAAATTACCTGGGACGTATCCAGGTTGAGGGAGTTCTGCAGCAGATATACCTTTTCAAAGCCGATGCTCATGATGCTGCCGAATTCCAGAATGAACTTAATGATGATGGTGGGCAGGATGGTGGGAATATTGATATGCCAGATAATCTGGAACCGGTTGGCGCCATCCAGATATGCCGCCTCATGCAATTCGGGAGATACGCCAGCAAGCGCCGCCAGATACAAAATGGCGCCCCATCCCATGCCTTGCCACAGGCCACTGAGCACATAAATCCAGGGGAACGCGCCGGGATCGGCCATGAATTGTTGCGGTGTGCCTCCCAAGAGCGCAATCAACTTGTTGATGACGCCGTCGCTCTTACTCAGGAACAGGGTAACCATGGAGCACAGCACAACCGTGGAAATGAAATGCGGCGCATAGGTAACCATCTGCACCGTTTTCTTAAAGCGCGTATTGCGGATTTCATTGATCAGCAGGGCAAAGATAATCGGCACAGGGAACGCAATCAGCGAATACAGGGAAAGCATGACGGTATTGCGGACAATATTGCCGAAATAAGGGTCATTCGTAAAGCGAATGAAATGCTTCATCCCTACCCATTTGCTGCCCCAGATGCCAGCCTTACTGGAGAATTGCTTAAACGCAATCTGAATGCCGTACATGGGCATGTACATAAACATAAAGGCATAAACAAATGCCGGAAGAATCAGGACATACAGCTGCCAGGACTGGGCAATCCTCTTCAGCGTCCTGCGATATCCGCGATGCCGCAGATCCTGTTGAATCGGCTTTTTGCTGTCCAACACTTTGATGCTCATGGATAACTTTCCTCCCACTTGAAGGCTTTTCATTTAACATGCCACATATTATATATTATATTAACTAATTATGTCAAGCGCAAAAGCGGGGAATTTATCGTTTTTTTAATGTTTTTGGCAGCATTATTTCCATTTATTGCAGCTTTATCTTCATCGGGATCCCCAAACTGTTTCTCTCGCCATCCTCCGCTTTCCAGGCTATAACAATCGTTTTTTCAGGCCCACCGCCCTCCTTCCGCCTCTTTCTTCCTCCCGATCCAATACGCAGCATTGAATCGCAAGGATGTATTCTGTGCATCAAAATATCCGCCGTGAAATAAAAAAACCGCTGCAGCGAGCGGTCGACAGTAGAATTGCATCCTTGGCAAACGGCATAACCATCCGTCCCGCCATTGTTCAGGTCCTTTTCTGCTGCACAAAAAAAGCAAATCCCTTCAGGATTTGCTTCATGGCGCGCCCCACAGGATTCGAACCTGTGACCTTTTGATTCGTAGTCAAACACTCTATCCAGCTGAGCTAGGGGCGCAAGGCTGCATGTTCCACACAGCTTGTATATAATATCACATTACTTTTCAAATTGCAATAGTTTTTTTTGAAAAAATACAAATTTATTTTCAACAAAAAAGGCCGCCATCAGGGGCAGCCTTTCCCGGCATATATTGTTTTCTTTCAGCGAATCGCTAAGGTTTTCAGGGCCGCATCCTTTTCACCGGCGGGCATCGACAGGTTTACATAAGGCGTACCGTGGAATTCCGCCATCACCCGAGTGAAATCCCCAGCGTTGCACAGAATCTGGCACTGCTTTCCGGCCTTTTCAATCCTGCGGTATACATCCAGCCAATGCATGGCTCCCGGTTTTCCGTCCCCTGGCACCCACTGCACTGCGTTCAGCCCCTCTAAGGAAAGCAGATCATCCAAATGATTCAATTGACCCACCCCATCCAGATGATAGATGGAATGCGTCAGGGTTTCCGTATCTTTTTTCAGGGTAGACAGCACAAACTGACGGAACATAGGATTGCCGATCATATAGGCAAAATCGCACTGCAGTACATATGAATCCCCTTCCGACAGCAGTCCAGCCCAATTGCTGTTGAACCTCTGGGGCGCCAGCACCCCGGCCAGATCCCGATACGCCGCATACCAGGCGTCCTGGATTTCACCACATAGGCGCTGCACTTCCTCCGGTTCGTCATACAGATCCATCATCAGGTTTTCCGTGCCCCGGAAGGTGGCGGCCACATCCATAACGCCGCCCAAATCCGGCATGCCCATGATCACCAGACCCTGCCATTTATCCAATCCCGCTCGGTAAATGGCCTTGATCCGCTGCACCCAGGGGCTTTCAGGATTGTAATGCACATGGATATCCTGTATTTCCTTTTCCTCCTCCGGGAAAAACCACACCCGGCCGGAAGAATTATCCAGTTTTGCCCCGCAAAAGGCAGCCAGCACCCCCGGGCCATAACAATCGAAATTCACCAGGGGATAAGCATCCCCCAAATATTCAAACTGAGAAAGGTGTCCATCGATGGCGTCTATCACTTGCTCCGGGGACCAGGAAAAATCGGCGCAGTTGGCCTGGCTCAGCACCGGCGCAGGGCACCGTTTTTCCGCAGGATACGCACCCCAGAGCCGCATCTGCACCAGAGGCCGATCCAATTGTCCCTTCCACCACAGCTCATGGGCCCGGCGCACTTTTTCCATGCGCTCCATATCAAAACGAATGGCCATCCTATCCTCCTGCTTCTGGAATGTTTTTCCCTTTTTCCTTTGATGTATGTATATTATCAACCACATCAGCAATCGCGTCAAGTTTTCTTTGGGAAAAATATGATAAACGGAGAATAAATCAGGATGAAATCCGTGTCTGCTTTTGCCTTCGCTGCAGTTCAGGGCCCCTTACGCCTTCGTAATGGACGCTTCCAGATACCCCAGATCGGCCCTGCAGGCGGCCAGCCGTCCATCAATATACAGAGACAGGCCATGACCCCGGCCGTAGACGTCCCCCGTCTGATCCCAGATGATATCCAGGGATGCACCGTGATAAGCGACGCCCTCCAACGCAAAATAGGGCAGCCACTGAGCGGTGCAGATGGGATCAATACGCACGATATCATCCGCCGCCGGCTGCAGCCCGGCAACGCCGGTAATCACCAGATCAGCAAAGGTGGAATGATTATAATCCTTTCCACGCTCCAGGGGCGGCTGCTTGCGGTCCCGCAGCATGGTGCGGGCCATCCAATCCCCCGTATAGGGATGCAGATTTTCGTCAATCCACATCTTCGTCACGCCATTTTCCGTCAAGGAATGACATTTCACATACCGCTTCATCAACTCGCCAAAGTCCGCCCGGGTGACGGGAGCGCCCTGACGGATGGCATTAATCATGCCCGTCATTACGATAGAACTGGACAGCGGCCATACCGGGCCGTTCCACTGGCATTCATGGCCTTCATAGGCCAGGGAAAATCCGGGATGCCGCTGTTCGCAGAAGGTCAGGCCAAAGGGCGCCAGGAAGCCATCTTCCTCCATCACATGCTTCCAGCAATCCCCGAACTCCTCCACATCCATGCCGGTGAACCAGGGGGCGTAGCCATACAATTCACGCACTCGGGAAAGCTTGCCGCCGTCCCGCAGCACTTCAAAGAATCCGTCTTCCTCCTGCCACAGCTTTTCCTTCAGCATCTGCTGCAGTTTATCCGCCCGCTCGGTATAGGCCGCCTGCAAATCCGTGTTCCCATCCGCTTCCGCAAAGCGGGCGATAGCCCGGGCATTGCCGTACATCATGGCATTGGCAAAGGGACGCATGCCGTCGCCGCCCACGGAAATTTCCCCGCCGTCCATATTATCGCTGGTAAAAAAGAGCCCTTCATCCCGCAGGGACATGAAGACGCCTGCTTCCGTAACGCCCTTTTCCCGGGTACGGTAATCCTGATCCATACCGTCAAGCAGCCGCAGCCCCAGATCATCCTTGCCTTGCACCAAACAGGCCTGGCCAATGGCATAAGGAATGGAGGAGGTATAATACCGCATCTTCCTGCACCGTTCAAACCAGAAGGCTGCATAATCGCTGAGGATCTGTTCATCCTTCAGCCACCGGCCTTCCAGAATATGCTGGCCCGCCGCCAGGGGAATGCAATTATCGGTGCCCGCCCAGGGTACAGGGGGAAGAAATTCCGTAATCACATAGCCCCCATCGGTTTTTTTGATGTGTTTGCGGTAGGTCCACCAGCGGAAATACCAGCATTTTTCCAATGCCTTATCCGCGCAGCTGAACCGGGGAACCCGCTCCGCCATGAAATCCGCCGCATGGGCATTATCCACCAGATTGATATACAGTTCCTGATCCTGTGCGGCAAATTCCTCAAAATATGCCCGCAGCAGTTGATGATCCCTCATCCATTTCTCCCCTTTTGTGTCAATAGATCAGCCATCCGCCGGCAGGGATCGTCCTGCCGTCTGCAGCCGCTTCCTCTGTTCCGTGATTCACGGCCAGATGTACGCCATTTTCGTAGGTGCTGATGCTCACATCCCCCTGGCGTTCAAAGGATGTCATCAGGCTGCCCTCCGTTCTTTCCCGCACTTCTTTCCAGGCCGCTGCCGCAGCGGTCATATCCTTCCACCGGGCGTCAAACCGGGAATTATACAGAAAATTCAGCCGGGATTCCCCATAGACTGCAGGGGAATCCCCCGTCACCCGGAAAGCCGGGGCCATGCCCGCCGCCATGCAAGAAAGCAGCGCTCCATCCCCCAGGGCATTGAGGGGCACCGAGGAAAGGATCGCAAATTCCCCCATCACCATGGAATAGAAGGGGACATCTCCATCCGTCAGGTCATACCCGCTGGAATGCAAGGGCGCTTCCGCCACTCTGCCTGCAATCAGCGCGCCGTAGAGATTGGCGCCGCACAGGGCCAAGGACCGCTCCTCCGGCAGGCCGCGCAAGGCATCCGATATCATTTCTTCCGCCTGGACCCGGGTGATGTATTCATCCGCTCCCCAGTCGCCGTACAGTGTGTCCCCATAACCCAGCAGCAGCAACCCCGCCGTTCCATCCAGGCCCTTTTGCAGCCGCTGCAGCACATCGGCGAGCCTGCCGGGCCGAATGGCGAACCATTTGCTTTCCGTATTCTTGTTGCCGGTGCTCAGGGCAAAGGCATACTGCCAAGCAGTGCTGTTATCCAGCCGCCGAGGGGCCATGCCCATGGCTGCCAAGCTGCCGCCCTGGTAATTATTCATGGCATCTGCCGCTGTGTAGAGGGCAATGCCCGCTTTATCCGTCGCCGCTTTCAACTGACGGAAGCCCTTTTCACCCCCGGCCAGGCCATTCCACCTGCTTTCCCCGGGGTCGGCATAATACATGCCCCCTTCCAGGAAGCCGAAAAGCTGCATTTCCGCATTATCAATCCCCGCCTGAGACAGCTTTTCCGCCATCTGCGCGGCCTGGGCAAAGGTGGTGGCGGTCACCTGGGTTTCCTGCACCACCCCGGCCACCGATTGGGCCTTCTGGGTGACGCCGAATACCTCCAGCACCAGCGAAGGCGCATCCGCCGTCCGGGGCTTGGCGTTCATTTTTTCTTTCAGGTGTCCCCGGTACAGTCGGGCCATTTCTCCAATGCCGCTTTCCGGAGAGAAGTAATAGTACACCACCGGATTCACATTTTCCACCCGGTCGCCGGTCACATTGATCTGCTTTTCCTTCCAGGTGTTGTCCGCCAGCACCGTCACATCCGTCTGGCGATAAATGAAGGTGGGCCACACGGCGGCATACCCGCTGGTGATGCCGGGGCACACGGCCTCAATCCAGGCATTTTCATCCCCCTGGGTAATCACCCCCAGCACCGTGCCCTTTTCCCGGCTCAGGCCGAAGACCGGCAGATACACCTGAGAGAGCCCCGCCCCTTCATACACCGGATTCATGGTGGTATCGGTGCCGTAAACCCGGGCCCGGTAGGCCTTGGCCCAGGGCTTCATCCCCTGGAAGGAGATGGTGGCGCCGCTGCCGTCGGGAATCAGGGCAAAGCCCTCTTCCTTTTCATTGCCTGCTCCAAAATAGGGAAGCAATGCTATTTCCGTGATCCGGCCGGGGCCGTTTTCCACAATTCCTTCATATTGTATTTCCACCCGCAGGGCATTACCCTCTGCGGTAATGCGCAGGGGGATCATGAAGCCCTCCTTTTTGCGGGAGAAAGTAAATTCAATCACCAGCCCCTGGCCGTTTTTCATTTTCTTCAGGGCCACCGTTCCCTGGGCGATACTACCCGCCCGGGCGCTGACCACAGATGGAACGTTATCCTGATCCACATAGCTGACCAGCAGCATGGATCCCAGATCATTGGGGATGGCGCCCTGGGCAATGGTATCGGATGCGCGGTCCTGTGGCGAAGTATACCAGGCCATGCCCGTCTTTTTATGCTGCACCCCCAGGATCACATTTTTTGTATCCAGATAGAGCTTCAACTGATCGCTCTCCCCAGCCGCCGCCCATTTCACATCGGCGGCATAGGCGGGCAGTGCGGAGAGCATACACAGCACCGCCAGCAGGCAGCACAGGATTTTTTTCTTCATGCCCACTCTCTCCTTATCTGCGGCTGTTGATTTCGGTAAATACGGAGGCAAGGAAGGCGAAAAGCTGCTGCAGCATGCTGAAGAACAGCACCGACAAAAACAAGATCGCCGCCATGAAAAATGCGGTGAGCAGCAGGGCGCCCAGCGTCTTTTTGACGGTGAACTGCTGCACCGTCATAAACCCGATCACCAATGCGACCGCCGTCCACAAAAGCCGGATGCCGTCCACCAGCGTCAGGAACACCGCCTCCTCCAGCACCAGAGACTGGGAAAGCACCAGGCTCACCGCCCCCATCAGAATCTGGGGGGTGATGGCATAGCAGGCGGCGATATATATCTCCCGGAATTTGCCTTCCCCATCCAGCAGCGCCCCGCTGGCCCAGCCACAGATGGAGAAAAGCACCACCAGCAGCGAGGAGGACGCCAATTGGCTGACCAGGCTGAAATTCGTCAGCTTATTGGTATTGAAGGCGAAGCCCTGCAAGGTATACTGCAAACAATTGATGATCAGCATCCCAATCAGCAATCCGTTTGCAATGGCCAGGGATCCTCTTCCTTCATATTTTAATTCATTCATCCCGGCAATGGGATGGCACATGATGCGGAAGGGCCACACCAGCTTGGTCTTATCCAGATTCCTCCACCGCAGCTTTCCCCAATCATAGCGGCGAGCGCTTTGGGAAAGATGCCGGAAAAATTGCGCCGTCGTGCTCATGCCTTCCCCTTTCTGGCCTTAGCAAGGCCCGCCTTCACCCGGATCAGCCGAATCAAGCGGGCCATGCCCCACAGGGCGGCCGCTGCCAAGGGCAGCATCCAGATCAGATTGTTGCGGATGTATTCTTTGCGCACCTCCCGGTACGCCCGGGAATAACCTTCCCGGTCATGGGCCTTTTCAAAATAGGAAAGGGATTCTTCATATTCCCCCTCCTGATAGAGTGCCTTGCCGATGCCCGTATAGGCCAGAGACAAACCGGCGTTCTCCTCCAGCAGCTGCTGCCACAGAACCATGGACTGCTGATAGAATCCCTTGCTGTAGAAGGATAGGGCCTCCAGCAGTGTTTTTCCATAACGGGTGGGACGGAAAATGGTAACGGCATTCTTTTCCTTATCCAGCACCGCGTAATTATCCCCCACCTTTTCCAGGGCGCTGGCGCCCAGGAAACTGCCCCTCCGGCTGCCGCTGCCCCCGAAAATGGAGAGCAGATTGCTCTGCTGATCGTAGAGGAATACCCTTCCTTTTTCCGCATCCAGAATGGCAATGACGCCATTTTCCCCTGCATGCACGTCCACAAAGCGGCTGTCAATGGTCTTGGAACGAATGGAGCCACGCTCCAGATCGCCGTAATTATTCTTGGCATAGTAACCGGAATTCTGTACGTAACGCAAAATATTGTTGCCCAGGGCGTTTAGCTTTTTCAGTTCGTTCCGGGAATCATCGGTGGAGGTGGCCACCGCATAGATAAAGTCGTTTTTGTCGATGTAGATGCTGGCGTATTCGGTGGGAATGATGCGGGTCATGGCCTGGGCCTGCTCCTGGGAAAAAATGCTCTTCCAGAAGGCGGAGGCCAGCACCTCAGCCGTCACCGTTACCCGGTTGGCCCCGAAAAAGCCGGTGAAATTGCCCTCAAAATCGTAGGTGACCAGTCCCTGATACAGTCCAAAGCATGCCACATAAATGGTGCCGGTGGTATCGGATACCACCCGGGTTGGCTTGAAGGAGGCGGTATCCGCCAGCAGATCCGTTTCCGGCCTGCCCAGGCACAGCATGGCCTGGCCTTCCTCATTCAGGATCACCGTTTCCCCCCGGGCAGAATCGCAGACGTACAGCTTTCCTTCTCCATCGACATACAGGCCGCAGGGATACTGGAAGGGCATGTACTGGCCCTGCCAGGTATAGCCCGTCAGGGTATTTTGCAGCTGCCAGTTTTCATCCAGGCACAGCACCCGCTTGTTGCCCGCATCTGCCAGATAGATCTTTCCTTCGGCATCCACATACAAATCTTGGGGATCATTCAGCTTTCCGGCGCCCATGAAAGCGCCGTCAATAATCTGGCCGGCCTCATAGGCGGCGGGCCCGGGGGCGGATTGGCCCCAGTCATCATATTGATAGGTGCTTCCGGTATAGATCACATCCCCATATCCGGGCACGCACAGCAGCGTCAGAAGGACGGCCATGCAAACCAAACTGTATCTTTTCATGGCTTACTCCTTTAGGCCCGAATGAGCCATGGTTTCAATAACGGAACCCTGGGAAATCAGGAACAGCAAAATGGGCGGCAGCATCAATATCACCGCAATGGCGCTGGCCACGCCGGCCCGGGCGATGCCCGCACTGCTGATCTGGCTCAGGGCGGTGGGCAGGGTTTTATAGGTTTCGGTATAGAGATACTGCACCCCTGTGTTGTTCCAAATGCCCTGGAAAGTAAAAATCACCAGCGTCAGCCAGGCGGGCTTTACCATGGGCATCACCACCGTCCACAGGGTGCGCCATTCCCCGGCCCCGTCCATCCGGGCGGATTCCAGGATCTCGGCAGGGATGGATTCCATGAACTGCTTCATCAGGAATACCCCAAAGGAGGTGGCCATGGCCGGCAGAATCACCGCCCAATAGCTATCCACCATACCCAATTTGGCCATGATCACATACTGAGGAATGGCGGTGACCTCCGAACGGAAGAGGATAGCGAAAACCACCAATTGGGTGAGAAAAATCTTGCCCCGGAAGCGATGCTTGGCCAGGGGATAGGCTGCCAGGGCAGCAATGAGCACATAGCCCACCGTGGTCACCAGAGAAATGAAAATGCTGTTGAAAGCATAGCGTTCAATGGGCACCAGCAATTCCTGCTGCAGCCGCATCAGCCCCGAATAGTTTTCCAGGGTGGGATTCTGCACAAAGAATCGGGGTGGATAGAGGAACAGCTCGTTCAGGGGCTTGAAGGAATTGAGAATGGCATAGATCAGGGGCAGGGCGGTAAAGGCGCCGCCGATGAGCAGGAACAAATTGGCGGCCAGATTGCCCCCCAGGGATCGGGAAACCCGCCGATGAAAATGGAAAATCTTCATGCATTAATCCTCCCGCATCCCGCGCAGCGCCCGATTGATGGCAAACCAACTGAGTACCATGGCCGCAAACAGCACCACGGCGATGGCGCTGGCATATCCCATTTCAAAGCGGTAATTGCCGTAATCAAGAATGTGCAATACGATGGTATGCACCGAATAATCGGTGCTGGGAAAGCCGCACAGGGCCATGGTCTGATACCCCACCGCAAAGGCGCCGGAAATGGAAAGCACCGCGCCGATGAGCAATTGAGGCACCATCTGGGGCAAAGTCACATACCACAGTTCCTGCCAGCGATTGCGCAGTCCATCCACCGCTGCCGCCTCAAACAGGCTGCGGTTTAGGCCCTTGAATCCGGCAACGAAGGCCAGAAAGCCCGTGCCCATACTGCTCCAGAGCATCACAATGATGCACACATACAGGTTGTAGCTGGGGTCGGTGAGCCACTGAATGGGATCATTGATCATCCCCAGGTTCAGCAGAAACCCATTGATCAGGCCCACGCTGTCACCGCTGAAGATAAACTGCCATACGAAATACACATTGCCTGCCAGGGCCGGTGAATAGAACAATAGCGTCAGCGCCGGCCGGGCGAATTTTCCGGCGTCATTGATCATCCATGCGATTAGAAAGCTGAACAGATACCCAACGGGCCCGGTAACGATGGCGAAGATCAGCGTATTTTTCACAGAAATGAGGAATACATCATCCTCCAGCAGCAGCCTGAGGTAATTGTTGATGCCCAGGAATTTGGGGGCGCGCACCATATCAAAATTGGTAAAGGACAAAACCACCGAAGAGAGAATGGGCAGGATGGTGAACACCGTAAACAGAGTCAGCCAGGGGGCCAGCATCAGATAGCTGGTCAGGCTGCGATTCTGTGTATAAATCTGCCGCCGCTTCATCATGGCATCCCCTCCCAGGAAAACTCTTCGTATTTGCGCTTCAATTCCGCATCCATGTCATGGCTGTATTTTTCCAATACCTCCCGGGGATTTTCGTGGCTGTAAACCGCTGCGCGGAAGGCGTTGGTCAGGCTGCGGGTGATGTAATAGGTGGCCGGGGTCTGGGGCGTATCCCACACCTGCTGCCGCTGGGCGGACAGGGCCTCCAGTTCCTGATGAGACCAGGGCAGCCTTTCAAAAGCGTTCAGATTGGCGGTATTATACCGGGAGGCGGTGCCGATGAGGATTTCCAGCATGACGCCGAAGCGATATTGGATATCATCGCTGGTCCACCAGTCGATAAATTGCCAGGCGGCGTCCGCCTTATCCGTGCCCGCAATGATCATGGCCCCGGTGCCGGAGCAGCTTTCCAGTCGGGACAGGCCGCTTTCCGTCACGGTGCCGGGGATGGGGGCCATCTGCCACAGGCCCTTCAGCTCCGGAGCGGCCACGGAAAGCTGGGTATACATGGTCAGGGGTACGATGCCCATGGCCATTTCGCCGGTACGGAAGCGGTTGAAAAAATCAAAGCTCACCGGAAGACCATACTGCACATACAGATTGGTCCACTGGGTGAAGGCATCGATGCCCGCCTCCCCGGAAAGAGCGGTGGATCTGAGATCGTCCGCATACACTGCCCCGCCCCGCTGCATCAGCAGCGCCTCAAATACCTGCTGATTTTCCGGAATGCCCACCATCAGATTACGCTTTTGCAGCTTGGCGGTAACGTCCATAAATTCATCCCAGGTATTGGGGATGGAAAGACCCAGCTCCTCAAAAATATCCGTACGCACAAAGAGCATATTAAAGCTCATGGTTTCCGGCAGGGCATAGCATTGTCCCTGCCAGGAATAGCCGATAAAGGAAGCCTCTCCGAAGCGCCCTTTCAGCTGGTCAAAGCCCGGCATTTTTGTCAGTTCCTTGACCGCGCCCCGCATGCCCAAAGTGGTGGGGGTGCCCTTGGGCACGAACAGCGCCACATCCGGGCCTTCCCCGGCCAGGATGGCCTGGGTCAGGGTATCGGAGGTGCTGACCAGGGATACGTTGACGGCAATGCCGGTGTTTTTCACAAAATCATCGTCAATGAGTTGCTTGAGCACCTGGGCCTGATCGCTGCCGCTGGCGGTACCGGCGGCGGCAATATTGCCAGTGTTGATCCACACCGTCAGGCTCTGCTCCTGATCATAGGCGCTTCCCACCGCATTGTAATCGGCAGAGAAGGTAGAAAGGAACATTTCGCCCCGATAACCGATCCGCTCCAGGCCGGAGGCATTTTCCTTCACTGCGATTTTTTCACTGCCGGAAAGGGCGATGGTATCCAGGGCCAAGGGCTGTTCCCGCAGGGAGAGCAGCAGTTCGGACAGGGAAGAAATATTGTTCTTGTAGCTGTCCAGCCGCTTCTGGATGGTATTGGGCCGCTCCACGAAGCTATCCAACTGACGGATCACCTCGTGCATGATGGCAGCCTGGTTGCCGCTTCCGCTCTTTTCCTCCAGCAGGGCCACCTGCTGCTCCAGCAGCCGGGCGGTACCGGACATGGTGTCGATCAGTTCGGGGATTTCCGTTTCCAGATAATAATCCCGGTAAGGATCGGGGGAGGTGCCGGTGATCATGATGATGCGCCGGTACAGGGCGTTGAGATCATACACCGCCTGTTCCAGAATCTCCAGCGTTCCTCCCATTTCTCCCAGAATGGCCTCCAGCCTGATGGTGTGCACGCCTGCATCCAAATACAGATAGATGGCATCCCCGTTTTCGGTCCGGGGGATCAGGGTCTGCCAATCCTGGCCGTAGCCAAATTCCAGGCAGGCCATCTCGGCGCAGGGAACAAGCCCGTCCACATACAGCCGCCGGGCGGCAGGCAGCCCCCGAAGAGTATCCTGCCGATATTTGAACTGCAAAAGATACCAGCCGCTTTCCGCAATCTCCGCTTCCCATTCAATCCATTGGCCGGGATAGCGCCAGGAGGCGCCGCCGATGATATTCTGCATTTTTTTGTAGGCGTCATTGGGCTGGGTGGAGGGGGTGGACCGGTCAGAGCCGGGGGTCAGCACCGCATCGGAGCGGCGGGCGGCCATTTCCGCCTCCAGAACCAGCGTAGCCCCGGCCTTTTCCATCCCCGCATCCGCCTGATAAGGGGCAGGGGATGGGATCTGAACAAAGGCGGCGCCGCCGATCATCACCTGCTCCCTCAGGCAGCGGATTTCCAGGGTATGTTCGCCAGCCTGCAGAGAAACGGTCATGGGGTCATCGCTGTATCCATCCATATCCCGGATCAAGCCCTGCTGCCAGATCAGGGCATTTTCCTGAGAAGGGGTAATTTCATTGCCCCGGTTATCGGTGCGGAAACGGCCGTTTTCCAGGAAGGATTCCGCCGTATCCTGCCACACGCGGGTGAGGCTGTGGCGGGCAAGCAAAACCGTGCCGTCCACCGTCAGGGAAATCTCCGGGTTCACGCTGCCCTGGGGGCAATACCAATCCAGCCGGATGGCATATTCTCCGGGCTGATCCAGGGGCATGGGGAGGGAAAGGCATTCCCCCTCTGCCAGAAGGCGCCCCTCTTCCCCGCCGGCGGACGCAGTTTCCGCCATACCGGCGCAGGCAAACAGCATCATCAGCGCCAGGGCCAGGGCACATTGCTTTTTCATCATTTGTTTCCTCCTTAGCCCACGATACCGCTGCGCTCCACACCAGCCACAAATTTCCGTTGGACGATAATGTAAATCAGCAGCAGCGGCGCCAGGGTCAGCAAGCTGCAGGCCTGGATCATGGTCACTGTCTGATAGGGATCGTAGGCCACTTCATTGCCCAAGCGGGATTCCATAATGGCGGTCAGATTGGCCAGATTGGTGGATACGGTGGAATAGGAACTGAGATAAATGGTGCTCTGATAATAATCGTTCCAATACCATACCAAGGAAAGAATGAATACTACCAGCAGCACGCTCCTGGCATTGGGCAGCATCAGCTGGAAATACGTGCGGGTGAAGCCGCAGCCGTCCACCATAGCGGCGTCCTCCAGTTCCTGGGGCATGGAACGATAGAACTGGCGCATAAAGAAAATGAACAGCCCGCTGCGCAGCCCCTGGCCCATAAAGGCCATCAGGAAAAAAGAAAGGGGATTGTTTAAGAGGGTAATGCCGGTACCCTTTCCGGTAATGGCCCGGAAAATGCCGAAGGGATCAAAATCCTGGAAGAGGATAAAGGTGGGAAGAGAGATGGTTTGGGGAGGCACAACAATGGTGAAGATCACCAGGAAGAACATCAGGTTCCTCCCCCGGAACTTGAACCGGGCAAAGCCATATCCCACCAGCGAGCAGGAAAACACCTGCAGTAAGGTGCTGCCCAGGGAAAGAATCATGGTATTCTTCAAGGAGGTGAGATAATTGGATACCCGCACCACTTCTCCAAAACTTTCCACCGTGACCGTCCGGGGGATCCACACCACGGACGGATCGAATACATCCCTGGAGGGACGGAAAGCCATGGAAACCATATAGATCAGGGGATAAAGGATAACAAAGGAAAAGGCCACCATCATAGCAAAGCGGAACAGCTTCCATCCCATCTGGCCCAAATCCCGCACGGGGGAGCCGTGGGCATCCTTTATCTGCCGATGCTTTCTGTTCATTTTGCTCCCCCTTTCTTACAGCACCTTCTTGATATACCGGTTCAAAAGCCAGGCCACCACACCAATGAGCAGCAACACCGCCGCAAAATACAGCCAGGCCAGTGCCGCGCCGTAGGAAAAGGCGCCCTTCACATAGGTTTGATCCACCACAAAGCGCATCACTTCGTTGTTGAAATCAGAGAAGCTGTCAATAATGGTGTATACCGCATTGACCAGCATATAGGGCGATATCACCGGCAAAATAATCTTCCAGAAATATTCCCAGCCCGTGGCCCCTTCCACATTGGCCACTTCCCGGTAGCTTTCCGGAATGGAGAGCAATCCGGACAGGAACAAGAGCACCTGCACCCCGCTATACCATACCACGTCCACGCTGTTATTGATGATATTGCCCAGCGTATCCACCACGGAGGGGGGCAAACCGATCTGATACAGATAGGAAATCATCATGGACGCATTAAACAGATTGGTGCCTGCCTCCCCCGCCTGGGCCACATCATTCACCGAAGAGCGCACCACGGAAATAATCACGCCGGATGTAATCACCACCGGCAGGAAAAACATGGCCCGCATCCATAATCTTCCCCGGAATTTCTGATTGAGCACAATGGCGATAAACAGGCTGAAGGGCACAATGGTAACGGTCTTGGTCAGGGTGGTGCCAAGGCTTCCCGTCAGCTTGGGCAGAAAATCCGGATCCACCAGGAAGGCCCGGCTGTAATTGGCAAAAGCCCCGCCTTCCAGCGCCCGCCAATCCAGCCCGCCCGCAGATGCCAGCTTCAGATCATGCAGGGAATACAGCATCGTCTGAATCAAAGGCCAGAGAAAAAAGAGGGCGAAGCCAGCCACCCATATGCCAATGAAGCACCACCCCGCCCGGGCACGCCGCCGGGCAATGGGCAATTTTTTTCCTGCGCGCAGCATCACGATGATAATCTCCTTCCGTATAGCCGGGGAAAACCTTTATTCATTGATTTCAATGGCTACCTTCATCCACTGGGTAATAGGCCAGCGTTCGGGATCGGCAGCCATAGAAGTGCCTACGATATAGAATCCGTCGGCAGAAACCTCCGTGGCAGAGGTGAAATCCAGATTATAGACGCAGGGATCGTGAAGGTTGCCTTCGCTCCATCCATCTGCCACGCCTACCCCAGGAATTTCCACCGGCTCGCACCAGGTGACCAGATCCTTGGAAACGCTGATCTTGATGGTGTTATATCCGTTCTCCAGATCCTCCAGCACGCCCACATACCAATCCGTATCCTTGATTTTCGCCACGGAGAAACGGATGGGATTATGGGCCTTCACCACCGGTGTGGAGGGCGCGCCCCGGACGGAGAGGAAGGAATAATCATCCTTGTCAAAGCCTTCCGGCAGGGCGGGCTGGGAAAACTCACCCTTGTAATACTTCATAAAGCTGCCGGGAAGGCCTTTGGAGGCAATGGGCGCCCGGGCCACATTGATGCCGAAATTGGCGCTGGAGGAATCCAGATAATAGACGTAAATATATTCGTCATCCACATACACGGAAGGATGGCGGATGCCGTCGCAGGCCTGATAAATCTTCCCGTTGAAGGTGAAAATATATCCGTCGGCCGGCCAGACGATGGGGCCTTCATCATGATTGAGCAGGGATGCATTTTCATGCAATTCATCCACGGGCGCCCACTGAATCGCCAGAAAATTGAAATAATTGTGCCAGGCGTCCCGGTATTTGCCGTCCTTGCCTACGCCGGAAAAATCGCTGTCGCCGCTGTACTGGGTGGTGAGGGGCTTCACATTGGTTTTATAATACTTGCCGTCCACG
Organism: Clostridiales bacterium; assembly: GCA_015056265.1. Taxonomy (GTDB): domain Bacteria; phylum Bacillota; class Clostridia; order Christensenellales; family Aristaeellaceae; genus RUG563. The sequence goes on along the minus strand of SVGR01000012.1, from coordinate 9,869 downwards.
ATTTCATTTTTGTTTTCCCCGTGGATCACAGCATAAAATACATCGTCAAGAATATAGGAACCGAAAATGCCGCAGTAATTCCTGCGCCAGTAAAGGCCGTCCGGCACATTCTCCGGATCATACATCTGATGGGTTTCCAGATTTTTGTAGGCAGGGCCGGTGATCACTTCGCCGCCTGCAATATCAAAGCAGCTGGTATCCAGCACCGTTTTCCCCGGCTTCAAATCAAAAATAGCAGATAATTTGGTGGTAATCACGGCCTTTTCGCCGTTAAAAACAGGGAAAGGAGGCAGTTCCGTCCACGCCCCGGGGGCGGTGGAGCCAAAGGCGGGCCGCCGATCGGTGATGGCCTGCAGCTTGGTATAGCCGGTAATGCGCACGATGGAAGATTCCATATCCGTTTCCTCCTGATCCACGTAAATCCATTCTTCTTCCTGTTTTCCATCCAATCCATAGACGGAGCCCTGGCATTCATCCAGGAAAAGGGCCATATTCCGGCCGTAAAGAGATACTTTCAGCCGGGTAATGCTGGCTGCCCGGGTTTCATCCAGCCCGAAATCGGCCAGCGGCAGCGCCATCCATGCCTTTTCGCCGGCCTCCAGCTCCACGCCCTTGGTAATGTGATATATTCTTTCCTGCCATACGCCCTGCTCATCGCTCACATAGGCATACAGCCCGTCATAGGAACAGATTTCATCCGCTTCGCCCCGTTTTTTAGACAGATGGGCCTCCACAGACAGCCGGATTTCATCCGTTCCCCGGTTTTCCAGATACCAAAGGATGGCCTTTGCATCGGTAAAAGCGCCGTTCTTTTCAGCGTAAAGATAAAATTCCCCGTCATCCTCCATGGTGATCAGGCTTCCCAGGCCCCCAACGGAAGAATCCACCAGCGAAACGCTGCCGCTTTTTTCCGGAAAGACCACCGGTCTGCTGGGCTGGGGCCCATCAAATGTCTGGAACAAAACCGTCTGCAGCCCATGGGGCAGGCGGCTTTCTGCCAAAACAGCCGTGCAGGAAAACGCCAGCAGGGCAGTCAGCATCATCAGCAGGAATTTTTTCACGTTCTTCACGCCTTTCTTCTGGTCGGGCGCGGCATTGCTGCCGCGCCCGAAAGTCAAGTTGATTCAGTTGGGATTACTGCTTCACAGCGCCGCCCATGGCGTCGATCACCACAGAGCCGTGCTGAGCGCCGTAGGTATTGAGCCAGAACTGAACGAACTTGACGTTGGTCAGATCCAGTTCGCCGCCGCCAGAAGTGGTCTTGATGAAGCCGTCAAAGGGCAGGTACACCCAGCCGGCAGTTTCCACGGGGAAGTTGGAGCCCCAGCCGCCGTAGAAGGGCAGTTCAACCCATTCTTCGGTGCCGTCAGCCTTGTACCACAGGGTTTCGCCCACATATTCCTTTTCCACCTTGGTTTCGCCTTCGCTGCCAATCTGGATGGTGAAATTGAAGTTGCCTTTTTCCACGGTCACGTCCTGACGCTTGAGGTAGAACATGATGCCGTCAGCGCCGGCCAGGGTGCCTTCGGCCTGGGGCAGCACATGCACCTGGGTCCATTCGGTCCAGAATTCATTGGCCACAACCAGCTGGCCTTCCACCAGCGTAGCGGTGGAGTCGCAGTCGGGATTCATGAATTCGAAGGCTTCTTCCACGTTTTCGCCGTCAAAGGCCTGGTAAACGGTGACAGCTTCGATCACAACGGGGGCAGGGGCTTCTTCAGCAGCGGGTTCTTCGGCTACGGCGAAGCCGCACAGCAGCATCAGCATAGCCAGTACCAGAGACAGGGTCTTTTTCATGGGTATTTCCTCCTTAAAATTTTATTTCTCAGGCTGTCCAGCCTGGGAATATCCGTTTGTTTTGCCGAAAGCTTACTTGAGATACGCGCCGCCCAGGCCAAGGCCTTCGGCAATGGCCCGGTAGGTCTTCACGCTGTCGTTGGGGTTATAGCGCTCGATGGCGCGGTTCAGATCATAGAAGCTGGCCCGGTTGCATACATACAGCAGCACATCGGTATCGCCGCCCAGATCGTTCGAGATAGAGTAGGTCTTGCCGAACAGGAAGGGAGATTCCCCGGCCAGGGCGTCGGCAGTGACGGCTGCGTAATCGCTGAAGAAATTCAGATACTGGCCCAGATCCTCAGTGGCATAATCGCCGCCGCCCCAATAGGCGTAATAGGCGCTCAGATTGTCACCTTCCACCACCACGGCCATTTCGCCGATCACATAGCAGTTGCCGCCGATCAGAGGCAGGCTGTATACCCCGTCCCGGGACAGATCCAGGGGCAGGAAGGTATACCACTTATCCGTAATGGGATTTTCGAAATCCCGGAAGGAGGGGCCGGCCACGCATACAGTGTTGTTGAGATAGCCCACCGGAGAACTGACGGGGGCCGGGGCGACCACCGGGCCATCCACTGCGCCGCCCATAGCGTCCAGCACCAGGGAGCCGTTCTGGGCGCCGTAGGTGTTCAGCCAGAACTGAACATAGGTGACTGCGGAAAGATCCACGTCCCCGCCGGTGAAGCCGTCAAAGGGCAGATAGATCTGGCCGGCAGTATCCGCAGGCAGATTGGATCCCCAGCCGCCGTAGAAGGGCAGCTCCTGCCATTCATCGGAACCGTCGGGCTTATACCACAGGGTGGAGCCGGTATAATCCTTTTCCGCACTGCCGTCGCCCAACTGACAGGTGAAATTAAAATATTCCGTGCTGGTGGCGCCTGTCCTTTCCAGATGGAAGATCAGGCCTTCCGCCTCCTGCAGATTGCCGTTCTGGGCATACACCCGGGACTGCACCCAGGACGCCCAGCTTTCACTGCTCACCACCAGCGCCCCGTTCTCCAGAGAGGCCGCGGAATCGGTGCTGGAAATGAAGCCGAAAGCGCTGTCCACGCTGTCCCCGTCAAAGGTCTGGTAATCGATCACCTTTTCATAGGCTGGGGCGGCCAGGGAAGGAATATATACCAACAGCATCAGCGCCGCCAGCACCAGAAAAGTAAACTTTTTCACGGTTATCCCTCTCTTTCTTTATTCCTGACCGGTCATGGATTTGATTTCAAAAAGCAATTCGCCGATATGGGCTTCCACCGCTACGGCCGGAGGCGTGCCCGCCTCGATATCGCCCAGCAATCCCCAGCGCTTGATGAACCAATCGCCGATGCCATTGACAAAAGAGCACTGCAGCTTGGCCCGGCTCATATAATCCAGGTACTGGCAGTAATGCTCATCCGTCCATTTCTGATAGAAGCTGTTCCAGACCGTATCCAGCTTATCTTCCTCTACGCCGATACCCATCAGCCGCTGATGGCCGTACACCAGGGAGAAATACTGCCAGGCCATGCCGCCCAGAGGATTTTTTGCGCTGGTGGGCACGCCGAAGGATTCGATGATGGCAGGGGCCACTTCGCCCACAGTGCTGGGGCCCTTGGGCAGGGGCACAAAGCCGATTTCAAAGGGAGCAGTTTCATACATTTTATACTGGGCAATGGAATAATCCGCCCGCTCCGCATACATCCCCACCCGGCCGGAAAGGAATTTGGTGAGGGATGTATCGCCGGGATTGAAGGATTTATCCTCAATGATCATCTTCTGGGTCAGCTCCATGCCCTCCAGCCATGCCTTTTCATGCAGAGTGGGGGTGATGGTGCCGTCCGCATTGAGGATCACGCTGGTGCTGCCGTTGGCCTGGCAGAGCACATCGGTAATCCAGGTGGAAAAGCCGATGATTTTCCGCTTCTCACCGTTAAAAATCGTCAGCGCCTTGGCAGTTTTCCGGAAGTTTTCAAAGTCCCATTCGCCCTTGAGATACAGTTCATAAGGATCCTCCAGGCCGTATTCCTGCACCAGATCCTTGTTGTAATAGATGGTAATCACGTCCGCTTCGGAGGCCGCGCCGTATACCTTGCCGCCCCAGGAATACAAATCGCTCAATTCCTTATTCCAGACGGGGTCGTTCAGGTCCACATAAGCCTCCACCGGCTGCACCACGCCCTGGGTCACATAAGTGACGAACTGCTCGTCAAAAATGGGCACCACATCCGGCACGTCCTTGGCCGCTACCATCTGAATCAGCTGGGAGCGCCATTCATTCCAGCCATAGACTTCAAGTTGCAGCGTGCAGCCAAATTCCTTTTCAAAAGCTTCTTTTTTCTTCATCATGGATTCGCTGGGCTCAGCGAACACAGGCACCCGCACCAGCGTACCCGCAATCGGCGCATACAACGCCCGGGCCGATGCGCTGATTTCTCCCAAAGAGGCGTCCAGCTTTACCAATTCTTTGGCGGAGACCACTTCAGGCCGAGGAATGACATAGCCGTCCGCTTCCTCCCCTTCATCCTCACCAAAGCCGCCGAAGGAATCGAATTCGTCAAATTCATCAAAGGAATCAAATTCGTCGAAGCTGTCGAAGGAATCGAATTCATCCGTTTCCTCGCCCAGGGCCACGCCCGCAGGCAACAGCATCATCAACGCCAGCAGCAAAGACAAAACCTTTTTCATATTCCTTCCTCCTTGTGTATTTATGCTTCATCCGGGCCAAAGCCCAGATCAAATCCGGGGTGCATCACCGCGCCAATGGCTTCCATAATACCGCTCCGGCCGTTATACCATAGCATCCATCCGTCGCCCATGGGCAGGACGCTGGGCTTATAGCAGGCCTCCCGGTCAAATCCCTGCCCCCAGGGCTTAGGCCAGACGATGGGGTTTTTATCAAACCGCTGCCATCCCGCAATACCGTCCCGGGAGCGGGCCAGATGGATGGTAGCATGATCCTCATCCCGAAAACCAATATAGAACATATAATGCCATCCCTCATAGGGAATCACGCAACAGGCAGTCACCTTATGGCATTCGGAGGGAAAGTTGGAATCCGCCTGAAAGACAGGCGCGGGAAGCTTATCCCAATGCAGGCCGTCCTTGCTTTCGGCATATCCGATGGCGTCCGGCTCATACTGATCTCCGGCGGAATACCACATACGGAAGCATTGCTTTTTTTCATCATAGAGCACATGGGGGCACATCACCGCATTCTTTTCCCAGGGGTTTTCCGGCTTCATCACCGGCCCGGGCAGCCGCGTCCATTTGAGGCCGTCATCACTCTTTGCCATGTACAGGCAGGAGGTACCGTCCGCCTTGCTCGGCCTGTGCTGGGATGTATACCACATCAGCCATTTTCCATCCTTGCGGATTACGCAGGGACGGTTTACCTCATCCTCGCCGGGAACATTTTCATCCACAGCAAGCACCTTTTGTAAAGGGGAAAAGAACAGCCCGTCCGCAGAATCCGCCGCAGCGATGCAATGCTTTTCCCGCCAGCTGACATACAGCCGCATACCGTTTTCCGTCTTTACGGCGCTGACGTCAAAGCAGCTGCCTGCTTCCCCGCCCCCGATCACCGGATTGCGATTATATTTGTACCAGCCGCTGTGCAGATAGGTGGTCAACAGAATGCCCTCCTCTCCATAGGGTTTACTTTTGCTGATATCATTCATTCTTTTCAAATGTAGTATAGCACGATTTCCATACCGGAAAAATCTTTATATTGCTCTTTTCATATGAAAATCTTGCTCATGTATTGCATTCATTTTTCCTTTGTTTTATAATTAATTCAACCATTTATCGTTTTTCTTGCCTCCAATCAAATTGGAAAGGAGGATGAGGCATGCCCAACCGTGATTGGGGAAAAATCGTCATTCGCCGTTCTCTGCTCAACACCGGGGAAACAGGGGATATTGAATTCGGCCATATCCCCAGCGCCATCGCCCGGGATATGTATTATTATGTACAGGGGCTGGGCCATTTCTGCTGCAGCCCTTCCTTTCATCTGCAGCGCTGGCAATACGACAGCTATCTGATCAAATATACGCTCCGGGGACAGGGCTTTCTGCGCTACCGGGATCAGGAATACACGGTGCGTCCCGGCCAGGTGATTTTCATCAGCTGCTTTGAAATGCAGGAATACGGATCCTGGAAATGCGATTGCTGGGAAAACAAATGGGTGCATTTCAACGGCAGCAACAGCCAGAAATATTTCGACCGTGTCATCAAAAATTGCGGGCCTGTCATCACCATGCCCAAGAATAATCAGGTGGAGGAGCTGCTGAATCAATTGAAACGGCTCACCGCCCTGCCCATTCCCCAGATGGAGGCCCAATCGTCCCCCGTGCTGCTGCAATTGCTGACAGAAGTAGCCCAGGCTGCAGAAAACAGCGGCGGAACAGAAACCAGCCTGCCCTATATCGAAAACGCCATCAACTTCATGAATACGCACTATACCGATCCCCTCACGCTGGAGGAAATCGCCCGGCACTGTCAGGTGAGCCAGTATCATTTTTCCCGCCAGTTCAAGCGCCAGATGGGCTTTTCCCCCTACGATTATCTGCTGAAGCTCAGGCTCATCCGGGCCAAGGCCCTGCTGGCGTCCCATGATTCCATCACGGAAATCGCCCGGAAGGTGGGCTTCTCCGACAGCAATGCCTTCATCCGTCTGTTCAAAAAATATGAAGGCATGACCCCCGGTCAATTCAGAAAACTATATTCATAGGAGGATGTGCCCATGTATCTTTCCCTGAATTATCACGAGGATCCCCGTTCCCTGCACATCGGCTGTCTGCCTCCCCGGGCATATTTTATCCCCTGCGCCAATGGGAAGGAAGCCCTTGCCATCCGGGAAAGGGAGCAATCCAGCCGTTATCAATCCCTGTGCGGAGATTGGCATTTCTGCCTGTTCCCCACTGCCCGGGAGGTGCCCTCCTCCTGCATTCAGCCCGCCTTTGATCCTGCGCTGCTGAAAAAGATGCCCGTTCCCGGCTGCTGGCAGAGCCATGGCTATGATCAGAAGCAATATACCAATATTGAATATCCCATTCCCTGCGATCCGCCCCTGGTGCCCATCGATAATCCCACTGGGCTGTATCTGAAGGATATCGAAATCCCCGCCGATGATCAGATCCGGCAATTGGTCTTTGAAGGGGTGGACAGCTGTTTTTATCTGTATATCAACGGCCAGTTTGCCGCCTACAGCCAGGTTTCCCACTCCACCAGCGAAATCGATATTACCCCTTTCCTTCATCCGGGGAAAAACCGCATCGCCCTGATCGTGCTCAAATGGTGCGACGGCACCTATCTGGAGGATCAGGATAAGGCCCGCAACACCGGCATTTTCCGGGATGTGTATATCCTCTCCCGTCCCCGAAATTATCTGAGGGATTTCACCGTCGTCACCCATCTGATGGAAAAGAAAGCCCTGCTTCTTGGCCGTACGGAGGGCAGCGCCCATACCGCCTCCCTTTTTGCTCCGGACGGGCAGAAAATCTGCTGCGCTTCCATTGAAGATGGCGCATTTGAAATGCAGGTGGAGAATCCCGCCCTCTGGAATGCGGAGCATCCCTTCCTCTACACCCTGCTGATCGAAGGGGATCAGGAAGCCGTTGCCCAAAAAATCGGTCTGCGCACGGTGGAAATCAAGCAGGGCGTTTTCTGCATCAACGGTCAGCCCGTAAAGCTCCGGGGCGTCAACCGCCACGATTCCGATCCCTGGACGGGCTCCGTCATCAGCCCCGAGCACATGAAGCGGGATCTTTCCATCATGAAGGCCCATTATATTAACGCCGTCCGCACCTCCCATTATCCCAATGATCCCCGATTTATGGAGTATTGCGATGAAATGGGCTTTTATGTGATCGATGAAGCGGATAACGAATGCCACGGCCTCACCCGCTCCGACAGCTTCTACAGCTACGATCGGTGGCATTTCTTTGCCGATTCTCCCGATTGGAAGGACGCCCTGCTGGACCGCTCCCAGCGGCTGGTGATCCGGGATAAAAACCGCTGCAGTGCCGTCATCTGGTCCATGGGCAATGAATCGGGCTTCGGCGTCAATTATGTTCATTGCGCCGATTGGATCCACGCCTACGATCCCACCCGGCCCGTACATTATGAAACCACCGAAAACCGTAAAACCAACGGCTGGTACGATCCCTGCGTGGATGTGGTCAGCCGGATGTATCCCACCCCCCAGTGGTGCAAAGAATATTTCCAGCATCCCGGGGAGGATCGGCCCCTGGTTCTGTGCGAATATTCCCACGCCATGGGTAATGGCCCCGGGGATCTGAAGGCATATTGGGATATCATCGAGGCAGAGCCCCGGTTCATGGGCGCTTTTGTGTGGGAATGGTGCGATCACGCCTTCTATGACGGGGACAACCCGGACGGCACTCCCCGCTTCCTCTACGGCGGCGATAACGGCGAATTCCCCCATGACGGCAATTTCTGCGTGGACGGGCTGGTCAGCCCCGACCGCATTCCCCATAACGGCCTTAAGGAAGTAAAAGCCGTCTATCAGCCGGTGACCGCCGTTACAGAGGAGGGGCAGCTCGCCCTGATCAACCGCTATGATTTTACCAATCTTTCCGGCATTTCCTGCTGCTGGGAAGTGACGGAATGGGGCAAAACCATCGCCCGGGGCGAATGCCCCTGCCCCGCCGTTCCCGCCCACGGAAAGGCTCCCCTTTCCCTCCTCCTGCCTCCGGCAGAGGGCCAGCAATGCCTGAATCTGCGCTTCATCCGAAAGGAAGACGGCGCGGAATGCGGCTTCAGTCAATTTGAACTGTCCGCCGTCCCGGCAGCGGATCTTTTCCCCAAAAAGTGCGGGGACGCCCCTGCCGTCAAGGAAAGCCTGTGGGAAACGGAGGTAACGGCCGGGGATCTTTCCTTCCGCTTTGATAAAAAGACCGGCTGCCTCAAAGCCATTGCAAAGGAAGGCCACCTCATCGCCGATCAGGGAAAAATCACCATCTGGCGCGCCCCCACCGATAACGACCGGAACGTGCGCAATATGTGGCAGACCTGGGGCTATCACCGGATGAACACCCGCTGCCTTTCCCTGGCCGCCCGTGCGGAAAAAGAAAAGGTGATCGTGGAAAGCACGATGCATCTTGGCGCCGTCTACCTTGCCAACCTGGGCGTTATTTCCGCCCGGTTCACCATTGCACCCGGCGGGGAAATGGATGTGGAAATGGATGTGCAATTGGCGGAACACGACAAAAAGGAAGAGGATTTCCTGCCCCGGTTCGGGCTGCAATTCATCCTGCCCGGCGCCATGGATCAGGTGGAATATTTCGGCATGGGCCCCCACGCCTGCTATTGTGATAAGCGGCAATCCGCCCATCTGTCCCTGTTCCGTCTCAACGCAAAAGAGATGATGGAGCATACCGTAAAGCCCCAGGAAAACGCCAGCCGGTATGATACCCGCTTTGCCTCCGTTACCAACGCAAAAGGCGAAGGGCTGCGGATCATCGGCCTGCCAAGGGTAGAATTCTCCTGCTGCCCCTGGACGCCGGAAGAAATCGCCGCCGCGCCCCATGATTTTGATCTGCCCCCCGTCAGCAAAACGGTGCTGCATATCGATTATAAGCAATCCGGCGTGGGCTCCAACAGCTGCGGCCCCATGCTGGATCCCGCCTTCCGCCTGAAGGAAAAGGTCTTCACCTTCCGCTTCCGCCTGGACGTACTGTAACCAACCTGCAGGTAAGACCCCTGCGGGGCTCTGCGCCCCGCTCCCCCACCAGGGGCATAGCCCCTGGACCCGTCTTCGGACTGGGGATGTTTTACTAACAAACGATTTCCCGATGAAGCAAAAGAGAACGAACGGCAGAGTCGATTGTCGGTTCCACGGGCAGGGCGGCATTGCCACCCGCCGGATGCTCAGCATCCGGGAAAACGAGAAAAACGCCGAAGGAGAAAGATTGTGAAATGCACCCCATTTGATAGACAAGTATGGTATACTTGAACAAAGAAATGGGGTGTTTACTTATGCCGAAGGGAATTCCGAACAAGAGGTACACAGGAGAGTTCAAACAGAAAGTCGTGGAGAC
>SVGR01000138.1 GCA_015056265.1 Clostridiales bacterium | reverse complement strand
ATGGCGCATGTACATGAGGCGCTGGAGAGGGAGGCCCGGGGCCGCGCTCTCAACCGGACGGAGCTGGAGGCCGTTATTCTTTCCGTGGCCCAGCAGGTGCCCTCAACCTATCGGCTGAGCAGCTATCTGGTGAATACCGGCAATGCCATTACCGCTACTGCTCATATTGCGCTTGAAAAGGCGGGGGAAACCTTGTCCGGCCTGTGCGCCGGGGACGGCCCCATTGACGCTGCTTTCCTGGCCATGGAGCAGATTGCCGGCCGGCATTTTGAACTGGATGATTTCCAGATTGCCTCCATCACAAGGAACCGTGAGGCCATGGGCGAGGCGCTGGTGCGGCTGCGCCATGGGGGGAAGATTTATGCCGGCAAAGGCATTTCCACCGATATTATCGGCGCTGCCATCCGCGCGTATCTCAATGCGCTCAATAAAATTGCCTATGAGGAGAAAATGGTATGAAGCTGAGCTTTTCCACCGGTGTTTGGCCCTTTTCCATGGATGAAGCCATTGAAATGGCCCGGGAAATGCACTATGAAGGATTGGAGATATCTGCTGCCAGCCTTCATCAGTATATCCGGATGGGCGGCCCCCTGTCGCCGGCCCGGCTCAGCGATACGGCCAGAACCCTGAATGAAGCGGCAATTTCTGTTTCCGCTCTTTCCCTGGAGGCGGATTGGAACAGGGAGATGATTGGCTCTCTGGTGGAACTTGCCCGTAATCTGCGCTGCCCCTTCCTGGTAGTTCCCGTTGAAGAAGATGTGGAAGCGGCTGCACAACGGATTGAAGAGGTGCTGCCCGGAGCCGAAAAGGCAGGGATTGCCCTGCTGGTGCCAAGCCTGGGCACATATGCGGATACCGGCAAGCTGAAAATGCTGCTGGATCATTTCGCCTCTGATTTTCTGGGCGCAGTATGGGACGTGCCCTGCGCCGCTCAGGCAGGTAAATCGCCGGAAGAGATCGTCACAGATCTTGGCGCGTATATCCGTCATGTGCATCTGTGCGACGGCGTAATGAAAAATGGGAAAATGGAAAAGAGACTGCTGAGCGAGGGCGAAATGAATCTTGCCGAAGTATTTTCCGCCCTGCGCTCCATCAGTTTTGATGGTTTCTATTCCTTCGATTGGCAGCCGGGGCAGGGGGCACTTGGAGATGCTGAGGTGGTCTTTTCCCATTATGCCGCCGTGGCCCGCAATATCGGCAAGGATCCCCGCCGTCCCCAGCGCAAGCTTTTTACCAATAATCGCGGGGATGGGAAATATGTATGGAAAAAGGAAACGCTGATCGATTATACCTTTTCCAAGTTGCTGGATAAGATGGTGGAGGAATTCCCCGATCAGTATGCCTTCCGCTATACCACCCTGGATTACACACGTACCTATCAGCAGTTCCGGGAAGACGTGGATGAATGCGCCCGGGCACTGATGGCCATGGGGGTGCGAAAAGGTGCGCACGTTGCTGTCTGGGCCACCAATGTGCCCCAGTGGTATATCGCCTTCTGGGCCACCACCAAGATCGGCGCGGTGCTGGTGACAGTGAATACTGCCTATAAGATTCATGAAGCGGAATATCTGCTGCGCCAGAGCGATACCCATACCCTGATTATGGTGGAGGGCTGGCGGGATGCCGATTATTCCGGCATCATTCGGGAGCTGTGCCCAGAATTGGATACTGCTGTGCCCGGTGAGCCCCTGCATATGAAGCGGCTGCCGTTCTTGAGGAACATTATCACTGTGGGCTTTGCCATGAAAGGCTGCCTTACCTGGGAAGAGGCCCTGACCCGGGCAAGCCGCACCCCTAAGGAAGCCCTGCTTCGCAGAGCTGAAAGTGTGCAGCCCAGTGACGTATGCAATATGCAGTATACCTCCGGTACCACAGGTTTTCCCAAGGGCGTAATGCTGACCCATCATAATATCGTCAATAACGGCAAATGCATCGGCGACCGGATGGATCTTTCCACCGCCGACCGGATGATGATCCAGGTGCCCATGTTCCATTGCTTTGGCATGGTGCTGGCCATGACAGCCTCCATGACCCATGGGGCCAGCCTGTATCCGCTGCCCTATTTCTCCCCCAAGCCCGCCCTTGCCTGCATCCATCAGGAAAAGATAACGGCTTTCCATGGGGTTCCTACCATGTTCATCGCGCTCCTTGAGCACCCTGATTTTGAAAAGACAGATTTCTCCCATATGCGCACCGGCATTATGGCCGGCTCCCCCTGCCCCATCTCTGTGATGCAGGATGTGGTCAATAAGATGCACATGAGCGAAATCACCATCGTTTACGGCCAGACGGAGGCCAGCCCCGGCTGCACCATGTCCTCCACCGATGATCCCTTGGAGGTTCGGGTGGGAACGGTGGGCAGGCCGCTGCCGGAAATCGAATGCAAGATTGTGAACCCCGAAACCGGCGAGGAAATGCCCGATAACGAAACGGGTGAATTTGTGGCCCGGGGTTACAATATCATGAAGGGCTATTATAAGATGCCCAGGGCTACTCAGTCCGCTATCGATAAGGAAGGCTGGCTGCACACCGGCGATCTGGCCTGCCGCACGCCCGAGGGCAATTTCCGCATCACCGGACGCCTTAAGGACATGATTATCCGGGGTGGCGAAAACATCTATCCCAAGGAAATCGAAGAATTCATCTATACTCATCCCAAGGTATCGGATGTGCAGGTGATCGGCGTGCCCGATGAACAGTATGGCGAAGAAATAATGGCCGTGGTAATCCTCAAGGAAGGACAATCCATGACCGAGGAAGAATTGAAGGCATATGTACGGGATCATATGGCCCGGCATAAGACCCCCCGCTATGTATCCTTTGTGGATGCTTTCCCCACCAATGCGGCGGGCAAGATCCTCAAATACAAGATGCGTGAAGAAGCTGTGGAAAAGTTGAATCTGCAGAAAGCCAACAGCATTGTAACGGCGTAAGCCGCCTTTGAAAGGAGATAAATCAAATATGGATATCCAGATGATCCGCACTGCTACTCCTAAGGAAAAACCCGATCAGAGCAGCCTGGGCTTTGGTAAGCATTTCACCGATCATATGTTTGTGATGGATTACGCTGCCGATAAAGGCTGGTACAATGCCCGGATTGAGCCCTTCGGTCCCCTGACGCTGCATCCTGCCTCCACCGTATTCCATTACGGCGCGGAAATTTTCGAGGGCATGAAGGCCTATCGCCGCCCCGATGGGGAAGTGCAGCTGTTCCGGCCGGAAGAGAATATGAAGCGGCTCAACAGCTCTGCCGAGCGGCTTTCCTTGCCTCAGATTCCTGTGGAGGAATCCCTGGAAGCCTTGAAGGCCTTCGTCAATGTGGAAAAGGATTGGGTGCCCTCTGCCCCTGGTACCAGCCTGTATCTCAGGCCCTTCCTCTTTGGCAATGACGAAACCCTTGGCGTGCACACTATCCATAATGCCAAGTTTGTCATCATTGCCTCTCCCGTGGGCGCTTACTATAAAGAAGGCCTGAATCCTGTAAAAATCATGATTGAAACCCGGGATGTGCGCGCCGTTCGCGGCGGCACCGGCTATGCCAAGTGCGGCGGCAACTATGCCGCTTCCATGCGTGCCGGCGACCGGGCCGCTGCCGAGGGCTACAGCCAGGTGCTGTGGCTGGACGGCGTGGAGCGCAAATATATCGAAGAAGTGGGCGCCATGAACGTGATGTTCCTCATCAATGACACCGTGGTGACCCCTGCCCTTACCGGCTCCGTGCTGCCCGGCATTACCCGCAAGAGCTGCATTGAGCTGCTTCATGAAATGGGCATCAAGGTGGAAGAGCGGCTGCTTTCTGTGGATGAACTGGCAGAAGCGGTAAAGACCGGCGCCCTCAAGGAAGCCTGGGGCTGCGGCACGGCGGCGGTGGTTTCTCCCATTGGCGAACTCAGGATGGACGATGTGAAATACCAGATCGCCGACGGCGGCATCGGAACGCTTACCCAGAAACTGTATGACACCCTCACCGCCATTCAGTGGGGCAAAGCTGAGGATACCCATAACTGGACCTGCAAAATCTGAGCAAATAAACAGAAATTGACAAAAAATCGACGGCCCCGTAATGGAGTCGTCGATTTTTTGTACCGGTTTTATGGGGGTTATCCATTCCTCCGATTGGCTGTTTCAACTATCAGATCATGGTTGGTAATTTCCCTTGTTCCTTCATTGACGCTTTGCCAGAATTGCACCCGATATTCATGGGAGAGATATTCAGGAGCGGTGGTGAACATGAAATCCAACGTCCATTGGATGACGCTCATTTTCGTATCCTGCAGGGATTTATGCATCAGGCAGGTTTATATAATCTCACCATCTGGTGTAATAAATACATATTCCTCAGACCAGTTTCCAAAACGGAAGGTGATACAATAGATCATATCTTCCCTGTTCACGTCGCTGGCATGGGTCATATAGTGCCATACGCGCCAAGCACCTTCAACTGCTTCTTTGTCTTGTCCCTGCGAAATCAGATATTCTTCAGCCAAATGCACCGCTTCTACTGGTGGAATGGCTTCTTCGCCCGGCGTTTCGTAAACATCCACATCGCTGTTTTCATTCCACAGTCCAACTTCAAACATGAGCTTTGAATACCACACCCAAGTTTCGTTATCCCAGTCGGTATAGGGCCCCATCTCCACCCAGGCA
>SVGR01000137.1 GCA_015056265.1 Clostridiales bacterium | reverse complement strand
TCAGGCTCTGATCCGCACCTTCATGGTGCCGCCGGCCGCAAAAGCCTATCAATATCTGCTGATGGAAAAAGCGCCCCGCCGGGCAAAGCGCAGGCCCATCCTGCCCCCGCCCCGGCAAGAAAGGGAGCCCGCCGGCGAGCCGGGGCGTTTTCCCCGCAGCGGCCTGCCCGTGGATGCCCACGCCCTCCAAGGTAAGGGCCTTACCTGGCTGATTACCGCCGGGGGCCAGGGCTATCTTGCCGCCGATGAAATGATGATCACCCGCTTCAGGGAGGAAGCAGGCAGCCAGACAGGGCCTCAATTCTATCTCCGGGATGCCAAATGCGGCGCATACTGCCGGCCGCTCGCAGAGGGACGGGCATATTTTGCCCCGGGGCTTGCCCGGTATAATCTGGAATGGCAGGGCCTTCGCATCCAGGCAAACTGCTGCGTATCGCCCCTTTCCGGCGTGGCCATTGCCGTCCTCCGCATCGACAATCCAGGGAAGGAAGCCAGAGAGCTGGACGCCGTTTCCTTCCTGGAGATCGCCCAGGGCCCAATGGACGCCGATGCCGCCCATCCCAATTTCCGGGATCTTTCCGTCCGCATTTCCCCTTATGGAGAAAACGGCCTGATTTCCCATCGTCTTTCCCGGGACGAAAGCGAAAACGTTCCTGCCGTCATTCATACTGTATCCGGGGATTTTGTATCCCTGCGCCGTCAGGGGGACCGGCTGGCATTTCTGGGAAGAAAGGGCAGCTATGCCCGTCCCCTGCAATTAACGCAGCCCTCAGCCTCTTCCTTCCGCCTGGGGGATGTGATCGCCCCCTGCCTGTCCCTCTGGGCCGGCATGCGCATAGCGCCAGGGGCCAGCGGATGCCTGTATTTCCAGACGGCGACAGCCCATGAGGAAACGCCCTCCCTGCCCTTCACCCCGGATCAGGCAAGGGCAGCCCTCTCCCTTTCCCTGACCCAGGCCAGAATGGCCCTGCGCTTTCTGCGGCTGGATACCTCATCCTTTCACCTGGCCCAGCAGATCCTGGGGGCGATCTCCTTTTACGGTCAGCCCCATCAATCCGTGCTTCCTGCTGCTCCTTTGAATGCTCTGTGGCAATTCGGCATCTCCGGCAGGCTGCCCATGCTGCTTATCCTGCCCTCTTCTGAAGGGGATAAAGGAATGATCCGCCGGCTGCTTCATATTCATGCCTGGCTGCGGATGCAGGGCGTCAAAACCGATCTGATCTTTTTCTGCAAAGAAAAAGAGGGCTATCACAAGCCCCTTCAGGATATGATCGCCCATCTTGTTTCCCTCAGCCCCGACCGGGATATGACAAATGTATCCGGCGGCGCCTATCTGCTTTCGGGAACGGATGAACAGATGCATCAGCTGCAAAGCCTGGCCAGACTGACGCTGCATGGGGGCGCCTCCCTTGCCCGGCAGATATCCGCCCTTCGCATCTCCCTGCCCCAGCCCCATCCTGCTGCACTGACCGCTCCCCAGCCCCTTCAGCCGCCGCCCCTGGCGGAATTCAACGGCTTCGGCGGCTTCAGCCAGGAGATGGATTACTGGATTCTTTCCCCCGGTCCTGCCCCCTGGCATAACCTGATCTGCAATGAAAAAGCAGGGGTGCTTGCATCGGACGGGGGCATTCTCAGCTCTTACTATGAAAACAGCCGTCTGGGCCGCATCACCCGGCCTGCCCCCGATGTACACAGGGATATGCCCAGCGAAGAAATGCTTTTGCATGACGGATCGGGCGATCTTTTTTCCCTGACAGACGGCACAGCAGTGCACGAACCGGGCATCACCGCCTATTACAGCCTGTGCGGCGAAATCCAGGCGCGTATATTCTTGTTTGCGCCGCCCGGTCTTCCTGTCACCTGTCGGATGATCACCCTGCACAGCACCCGGGAAACCAGCATCCGCCTGACCTGGCTGGTGCGCTTCTCCCTGGGGGAAAGGCCTGAAAGCACCCGCTGCCAGGGAAACGGAGATTATGTGACCGCCGAAAACGGGGAAGTAAAGGGATTGATCTTTGCCGGATTGAAAGGCAGCCAGGCCCAGGCCGTTTCCCCGGCCGTATGCTTCGGGCTGCAGGGCGCCTCCCTGCCGCTTTCGCTCTCTTCCCCCGGCAATGGGCCTGGAAGCATCGGTCTTTTCTCATTAGAAAAACCCTTGAAGGCCCATGAAACCCTGACGCTTTTTGCCGTGCTGGGCCACGCCGGGGATCATGCTGAAATGCACAGGATATATGATGAAATCAGCACGCAGGGAAGCGGCGTCCTTCGCAGTGTACGGGCCTGGTGGCAGGAAAAGCTGACCGGCATAACCCTTTATTCCGCCGATTTTCGCCTCAACTGCATGATGAACCGCTGGCTGCCCTATCAGACCCTGGCCGCCAGGCTGATGGCCCGGATGGGCCCCTATCAGGCAGGCGGCGCCTTTGGATTCCGGGATCAATTGCAGGATCTTTTGTCCCTTTTGCATACGCAGCCGGAATTCGCAAAAAATCATATCCTGCTCTGCGCATCCCATCAGTTCCAGGAAGGGGATGTGCAGCATTGGTGGCATGCCCCCCGCCGGGGGGTGCGCACCCGGATCAGTGATGACAAGCTGTTTTTACCCTATCTGACCGCCCTGTATATCCGCATTACAGGGGATGAAAGCATCCTGAAGGAAAAGGCACCCTATCTGGATGCGCCGCTCCTTGCCGAGCATGAAGATGACCGATACGATGAACCATCTCTTACCGATTTTGAAGAGCCCCTGATCAATCATTGCATCCGGGCCATTGATTCCGTATCCCTGGGCATCCATGATCTGCCCCTGATGGGCAGCGGGGATTGGAATGACGGAATGAACAGAGTGGGCGGCAGGAAGGGCGAAAGCGTATGGCTTGGATTTTTCCTGGCGCTGGTACTCAAGGAATTTTCCCCCTTCTGCCCCGGTGAGATCAAAGATCGGTACGATGCTTTGCGCAGAAAAGTATTGGAAGGAGCAGAAAACGCCTGGACGGGGCAATGGTATCTGCGCGCCTGGTATGATACCGGGGAGCCCATGGGCGGCCCCCGGACCGATCCCCCCAGAATCGATCTGATCAGCCAGTGCTTTGCCGCCCTGGCAGGCGCCCCCAGGGATCATGCAAGACAAGCCCTGCGGCATGCAGTGCATCTTCTCTATGACCGGAATCTGGGGCTTGTGAAATTGCTGGATCCGCCCTTCGTGCCGGAGGAAAGGGCTGGCTACATCGGCGGCTATCTGCCCGGCATCCGGGAAAACGGAGGCCAGTACACCCATGCTGCCCCCTGGCTGGTAATGGCCCTTTGCAAAATCGGGGAATATGATCTGGCCTGGGAAATTGCGGGGGCGCTGCTTCCCGCCGCCCACGGGGATACCAATGAAAAAATACAAATCTACAAAACCGAGCCCTATGTGCTCTGCGGCGACGTTTACGCCGGGGAAAATGCCGGCCGGGGCGGCTGGAGCTGGTATACCGGCAGCGCCGCCTGGCTCTATTATGTGTATCTTACCGTGCTGCTGGGCTTTGAAAAGCAGGGAGAAAAGGCGCGCCTTCATCCCTGCCCCCATTCCAACGGGGAGGAATATACCCTGGTCTACCGCGCAGGCAGCGCCAGTTATCATTTCACTGCCGGCAGGGATATCCCCTATCCCACCCTGGATGGGGAAAAGCTGCCGGACGGCTGGGTACCGCTCAGGGATGACGGCAGAACCCACGAAGCCCGTTTTCCCCTGCGGATAAGTTAAAAAAAGCCAGGATGTATACGCATCCTGGCTTTAAATATGACCTGACAGCCACCGGTCCACTACCGGATAATCCGTTTCTTCCATAAAAGAATGGCTGCTGTTTTCAGAAAGTGTAATCTCTGCACCGAAGCGTTGGGAAAAATCCTGCATCACAGCCAGAGACTGCAAATCATCTTTTCCGCCGTAAAGAATACTCGTTGGGATTTCCCACCTGACAACAGGATGGGACAGCACATATTGATAGTAATCCCAGCGTAAAAGATCAATGGGAGTATCGATCTCCTTTTCCCGGGCAAGCCTTTCTTCCGAAACGCCAAACCACAGAAACATCTGGCGGATCAGATAATTCATATCAACAATGGGTGATTGGAAAAGACATTTGCTGAAAGGGCAACCGGAATACGCATGCAGGCTGAAATATGCCCCCAGGCTGCACGCATACAAGGATACATTCTTCCAGGCAGCAAATACATAATCGCCAATCGCAGCAAGATCATGCGCACCCTGCCAGATATCACAGCGCTTATTTTCATGTTTCCGTTCACCATGCATGGGCAGATCAAAGCTGATAACCTGGTACCCCCGCTCAACCGCCAGGCGGGCAAAGCCCTCCGCCGCTTCCTTGGATCCCATTTTTCCATGCACCCACAGATATACCTTTGAGGATTCCGGCCCCCAGATAAGCGCAGGAATCCCCTGTATGCAGATTTTTTCCACATTCATATTCTTCACCTGCGGTTTACGATTTTTTCGGGCAGATTTGCATTGATTTCCTTTACCAGGAGCAACTTCTCCTGCACCCGGTCATAGACGCCGCTGTGATGATTTTCATCAAATAAAATCACCTGGCCTGCAGCTATAGGAGATTCCGTTACCACATGATATACATCCATTGATCAATCAATTCTCTTTCTGATTGACTCCATCGTCCTCTGTTTCCTGGACAGGCTGAACTGCCTCTTCCCGGGTCATCAGGGAAAATTCCCTG